>JBAZPE010000089.1:0-7320 GCA_041648375.1 Burkholderiaceae bacterium
GGCGCACACGCGATTTTGCATGGTGCGGCGGGCATCCCGGGCATCAACTACCCGGATGGCACCGAAGTCGGCAACGACCTGCATCTGCAATTGCGATTCAAGCTCGACCTCTATGCCAACGTGCGGCCCATCCGTCTATACCCGGGCGCGGAATCTCCGTTAAAGCACTGGCAACCCGGTCAGATCGATTATGTGATCGTGCGCGAGAACACCGAGGGGCTGTATGCCAGTCGGGGCGGCGGTATCGTGCTGCGCGGCGAAGTAGCCACCGATACCATTGTGGTCACACGCAAGGGCATCGAGCGCGTGGCCCGCTTTTCCTTCGACCTCGCACGCAAGCGCAACGGCGCGCCACGCGATGGAAAGCGTCGCGTCACGGTATGCGACAAGGCCAACATTCTGCGCACCTATGCTTTCTTCAGATCCGTATGCGACGAGGTGGCGCAAGCGTATCCCGATGTCGAGATCGATTATGCATATGCAGACGCCATCACCGTGCACATGCTCAAGCGTCCGGATTTCTACGATGTGATCGTGGCCGAGAACATGTTCGGCGACATCATCTCCGATCTGGGGGCGGCCACGATAGGCGGCATGGGCCTGTCCGCTTCAGCGGAACTGGGCGACCACCATGGCCTGTTCCAGGGCGCCCATGGCTCGGCGCCGGATATCGCGGGCAAGAACATTGCCAGTCCGCTGGCGACGATCCTGTCGGGGGCGCTCATGCTGCGATGGCTGGGCGATCGTCACAGCGACAGCAATCTGACCGATGCGGCCTTGCGTGTGGAGGCCGCTGTCGAAAAGGTCCTGGCGTTGCGCGAGTGTGTGCCTGGCGATCTTGGAGGCAGGGCGCTTTGCACCGAGATGACTGACGCGGTGATACGCGCGCTCTGAGCGTCTAGCTCATCCAGTTCAGTAAGACGTTCTTGGGCGCGCATTCAGGCGCTCGCCCGGAGACGCCCACCGCGTTACGGGCAAGGCGGTGCCGCTGGATCTGCTCAGACGCTCGAGTTGATATGCCGATTGCGAAACGGCAACTGCGTGAGATCCTGACACGCCGGCCCCGGCGCGTCGCAGTCGATGATGGCCAGGCAGCGCGACGCAAACGCTGCCCGAAAATGATTTTTCGCCTTCACGCACAGCAGGCGCAAGCGATCCAGGTCGACATCATGCAGCGCATAGAACGCCGGATCGTCGCAGGCCACCACGCGTTCAGTCACGATCACATGGGCGTCCTGCAGCGCATCCAGGGCCAGAAGCGTGCTGCGGCCACAATGTCGCCACACGCCGGTCTGCATCGGGCCAGTGTTCTGAAAATCGCCATCGGTCAGTTTGACGACGGTCACCCCCACCCGCAGGTTCGGGCCAAAATGATCGCCATGGCGAGCCCCCAGTGTGACCTCGATTTTGCCGCCGACACCTGCTGCATGCGCCTGTGCCACGACTTCGGGACTGGCGAAGCTGGCAAATAGCGTGGGTACGTCAGGTTGTGCCTTGAGCAGCGCAGCAAGCATGGCGGGCGTATCGCTTGCACCGCCTGAAAGCGGATTGTCGCCCGAGTCGGTCACGGCCAGCAGACCCGGCGCGCGATGAGCCAGGGCTTGCGCAATGGCCTCATCGGGGCCTGGCAAAAGGATGCGAAACGCCGGCGCCAGTTCATGAATGCGATCCATGACGATGCGTGCCGCCGCCGCAGCCTGCCTGCCCTCCGGATCTAACCGCGCGTCGCTGACGACGAACACCGAAGCGCCAGTCGCGGCGGTGTCGGCATACGGGAACCCGCCGAACACCGACACATCAATAACGCCTTGGGTCGTGGCTTCGCGGGCGGCCCGCTCCAGTGCGCACATGGGCCCTGCCGATGTGCGCATGTTGATGCTGGGCAGGATTACCCCCTCGTTGAGAATGACCCGGCGTGTTTTCAGTCCGTCGTTCACGCACCGCATCAGACCGTCCAGCACCCGGTTCGCCGTTTCGGTCATGTCGATGTGGGGATGCGTTTGATAGACCGATGCGACATCCAGCACATCGGCCCACGCTGGCGTCATGTTGCCGTGCAGATCGAAACTTGCGCCCAGCGGCGTGCGAGGCAGCAGCGCGCGAATCATTTTCGCGAGATCGAGTTCAGGCGTCTCACGTGTGGGGGTAATTGCCGCGCCATGCAGGGACAGGTAGACGGCATCCCATCCTGCGTGCGCCATGCCCTGGCGCAGCCCGTGTTCGATCTCTGCAGACAGGCGTGTGAACACGGCGTCATCGATGGGGCCCGCCGGGAGGGCCGCGGCGCATCGCAGAACCACGACGTCCCAGTCAGGGTGAGTGTCCGCAAAGCCTGCGACCGCGCCCAGCTCAGTGGCCGTGCCGCGCATCGCATTCAGAACGTCAGCCCCGGCCTGCCATTCGTATTGTTCGAAGGCGTCCTGATCTGCAGCGATGGGGCAGAACGCATTGCCCTCGAACCAGAGTCTGGCGACCGCCAGGCGTTTACGGGTCATTGCGGTTTGCCCGTCATGTTCTTGAGCACGTCGGCATAGCGTGCCTGCTCGGACTTCAGATGCTGGGCGAGGCGGTCGGGTGTTCCGGCAACGGGCACGGCACCCATGGCTTTGAAACGCTCGATCGTTGCGGGCTTCTTTTCGAAGTCATCAATCGCTTTCGCAATGCGGGCCGTTACCTCGGGCGGGGTGCCGGCGGGTGCCACGATAACGAACCACGACGGCAGGACGTAACCCGGTACAGTCTTTTGAACAGGGTCGACGCCGGGCAGCACATCCAGCGGCTTGTCACTCGCCACACCGATAGCGACCGTCTTGCCTGCTCGGATATTCTCCAGCGCCGTGGGGACGTTGTCACCCGCCAGTTGAATATGTCCTGCGATGAGATCGGTGGTGGCCTGGGCGGCGCCTTTGTAGGGCACATGCGAAATATCCACGCCCGATAACTGCTTGAGCAGCTCAAGCTGGATATGTCCGGTACTGCCGACCCCGGGCGATCCCCAGTTCAGCTTGCCGGGTTGGGCGCGCGCACGGTCCAGCACGTCCTGCATGTTCTTCAGGCCGGAACCCGGATGGGCAACGATCACGTTGGGCACATCCGCCACATAGGACACGGCAGCGAACGATTTTGCCGGATCGAAGGCCATGTCCGGGTAGATGTAGGGGTTGATCGCCAGCGGCCCTGGCGTGCCCATCAGCAGCGTATAGCCATCGGGTGCCGCGCGTGCGACTTCAGCCGCACCGATATTGGCGCCGGCGCCTGGTTTGTTCTGCACGATCACGTTCTGCTTGAGGTCCTGCGCGATGCCTTCTGCCACCAGCCGAGCCAGCAGGTCAGTCGTGCCTCCCGGCCCGAAAGGCACGATCAGCTGGATGGGCTTGGTGGGCCATTGATCGGCCGCGGTGGCGGGCAGCGCCATCAGTGCGGAAACGAGCGAGAGGGCGGGCACGAACAGGCCCGTGAGAACGGCACGCCGACCGAGGCGGCTGGCGGATGTGGTCAAGGTGGGCATGATGAATAACCTTTCGATGGCAAGAGGATCGTTCAAGGCAGATGTGTGCTGATGTCTAGGACGGATACGGAGCATGGCGCGCATGGACGGGCAGATCGGTTTCCCGGGTCAGGCTGCCATACAGATCCGGTCTGCGATCACGTCGGGCGGGATAGGCGATGCGCGCACGATCCACGGCGGCCCGATCGATATCGGCAACCAGCATGGCGTCGTCCTGGGTGTTGGCGCTGGCCAGCACCGTGCCATCGGGTGCCACGATCACACTGCCACCACCCATGTCCCAGTCGCCTTCCCGCCCCACTTTGTTGGCCGCAGCAAGAAAGCAGCCATTTTCGAAGGCGCGGGTGCGCAGGACTTCCTGGAACATGTTCACCCGCGATGTGGCGTAGGGCGCAATCAGAAGCTCCGCACCATTCATGGTCAGGCTGCGAGCGGTCTCAGGAAAGCCCATGTCATAGCAAATGCCGATGCCGACTCGCCAGTCGTCGAGCATGTAGGTGTCGAATCGAGTGCCATAACGGAAATACAGCTTCTCCAGACTCAGCACGCCGGCTGGATGCACCTTGCGATATTTGAAGACGATCTCGCCCTGGCGGTCCACATGCATGGCGGTATCGAAATACAGGCCCGCCTCGACCCGCTCATAAATCGTCGCAATGACCTCCACCTGATGACGTTGCGCGGCTTCGCGCATGGCGGTGAGCGTGGGGCCGTTGTCGTGCTCGGCCAGGGCGTGGTAGGACGGGTCCTGATACTGCGCAAAGAAAATGGTGTTGAAGAATTCCGGCAGCACGACGAGTTGCGCGCCTGCCTGCGCGGCCTGCTCGATGTATTGGCAAGCCTTGCGCAGGTTGGCAGTCAGGTCTTGGGTGCTTTGCATCTGTACGCAGGCAATGCGCATGATTTTTTCCAGGTGAGCCACCGCGTGGCATGGACACAGATTCAACTTGGGCGTTGCGTGAAGGCTTGCGCATGGGCGTGGCGCAAAAAAAATCCAGGAGAATGAATCGAATGATCTATCAAATGATAGTATAGATCAAATGGTTTTTATTGAGGCGCTCGCATGCGTCAATCATTGGATCGGTCATGTCGCATATTTTTCACCGCACCCCCCGTCAATCCCTGGCCACTGTGGTGCGCGGGGAGGGCAGCTTTCTGATCGATGCACAGGGCCGGCGTTACTACGACGGTTCAGGCGGGGCGGCCGTCTCCTGTCTGGGGCACGCGCATCCCGAGGTGGTGGACGCGACCATCGAACAGATGCGCAAGATCGAATACGCGCACACCAGCTTTTTCACATCCGAGCCGGCCGAGCGTCTGGCTGATACGCTCGCTACGCGTTCACCGTCCAATCTGAATCACGTCTATTTCCTGTCCAGCGGATCCGAGGCCATGGAGACGGCGCTGAAGATGGCGCGCCAATACCACGTCGAGCGCGGCGAGCCGCAACGCCGGCACAACATCGCACGCCTGCAGAGCTATCACGGCAATACGCTGGGCGCGTTGAGCATTGGCGGGCATATGGGGCGGCGTGCGCTCTATCAGCCCCTGCTGGCCGAGAGCCATCATGTCTCGCCCTGCTTTGCGCATCATTACCGCCAGGTAAACGAAACCGATGATCAGTATGCAAGCCGACTGGCTGACGAGCTGGAGCAGGCGATCCTGGCGCTGGGGCCCACGACTGTCAGCACATTCGTCGCAGAGACCGTGGTGGGCGCCACCGCGGGTGCCGTGTGTGCAGTGCCCGGCTACTTTCCGAAGATACGGGAGGTGTGTGACCGTTATGGCGTGGTGCTGATTCTCGATGAAGTCATGTGCGGACTGGGACGCACGGGCACCTATCATGCGTTCGAGCATGAAGGTGTCACGCCGGATCTGCTCTGCCTGGCCAAAGGCCTGGGGGGCGGCTATCAACCGATTGCGGCAGTCATGGTTGCCGATCTTCTCGTGGACACCATCTTGCGCGGATCGGGGGCGTTTCAGCATGGTCACACCTATGTGGGACACCCTGTTGCATGCGCGGCAGCGCTGGCGGTGCAGCGCATTGTCGAACGTGACGGGCTGGTCGCGCGCAGCGCCGCGCTCGGTGAACATCTGCGTGCACTTCTGGTTGCGCGGTTTGCCGACCATGACCACTGCGTGGATATTCGCGGTCGCGGCCTGTTCCAGGCAGTCGAGTTCGCCGCGCAGCGCGGCCCCGATGTGCCCTTCGAGCCTGCGGCCCAACTGCATGTTCGCATCAAGCAGCAGGCGCTTGCGCGGGGCCTGTTGTGCTATCCCGGAGGGGGCACGATCGACGGTGTCAGGGGCGATCATGTGTTGGTTGCGCCACCCTACATCACCTCGGAAACCGAACTGGCCCACGCGGTCGACATTCTGGGCGAGGCCGTCGATGCGGCGATCGCCGAGGTGCGCACCTTAGAATAGCGCTTTAATTCGTAACGGGGGCCTGGATGGACAAGCGAGCGGTCGACACCTTGATCGAGCAAACCTATCAGAGTCTGCCGCCCAAACTCCAGCGCGCTGCGCGTTATGCCATCGACAATCCCAAAGCAATGGCATTGAATTCGATGCGCTCCAGTGCTGCCGAGGCGGGCTTGCCCGCCAGCGCCATGCATCGTCTGGCGCGCACCCTCGGGTTCGATGGATACGAAGCGATGCGCGCCGTCTATCGTGATTGGTTGGCACAAGGCAGGGGCATGTTTGCCGAACGTGCCACGGCGCTGCAAAAGCGTGGCGCAGCCAACGAATCCGAGCGTCTGGTGGGTGATATCGTGCAGGCCGAAACGCTCAATCTTGCGCAAGTGACCGATCCGCGCACCCTGGCCGCACTGAAGGCGGCACACGATCTGTTGCGAAGCGCTCGCCACATTCATGTGGCGGGGCTGCGCAGCCTGTTTCCTGCGGCGTTCTATTTCAACTATGCCTGCAACATGTTCATGCCCAACGTCAGCCTGCTCTCGGGTGTGGGCGGAACGTTCTCGGACGACCTGCGTCATGCCGGGCGTGATGATGTGCTGGTGATTTTCAGCTACGAACCCTATGCCCGCGATTCTGTTTCTGCTGCACGTTATGCGCGTGCGCAAGGCATGCAGATCATCGCGGTGACCGATAGCGCCGTGTCGCCGATAGCCAGTCAGGCTGCAGCCCTGATCGTGGTGCCCAATGCCACGCCGGCTTTCTTCCCTTCGGTCGTTCCCGCCATGGCGATCGCACAGACCCTGGTGGCCTTGCTCATCGCCAGCGGCGAGCAAGCCAGTCTGGACGAAATCGAGCGCAGCGAAACACAGCTACGCGATTTTTCTGTTTACTTGAAAGATCCTGTTTGAATAGGCGCGAGGGCTGAGGGAGTAGACTGCTGGATTGTTTTTAGAGTCGAGACTGTCTTCATGCTTGTCAAAGCGCTTCGTCAAGGTGTGGGTCAACTGTTCATCATCGGTGACGCCCTCACACGCCCCCGCCCTCAGCAACGTTCAACGCAGGGCCAGGCCGCCGTGCAGGCGCAGGCAGCGGGGCTGTCGCTCTATCAATTCCATGCGTGCCCGTTCTGCATCAAGACCCGACGTGCCATGCACAAGCTGAACGTGCCGATCGCACTGCGTGATGCCAAGAACGACCCGCAGGCGCGGGCCGAATTGCAGCAAGGGGGCGGCAAAGTGAAGGTGCCTTGCCTGCGTATCGATGAAGCGGGCCAGACGCGTTGGATGTATGAGTCCGATGACATCATCGCTTTCCTCGAGCAGCGTTTCGCAAGCCTGGCCTGAATCTGGTTTTAGCGCGTGTGCTCATCACGTGGTGGGCTGACACCGCGT
>JBAZPE010000090.1:0-7301 GCA_041648375.1 Burkholderiaceae bacterium
AGCTTCACGACTTGGGCAGCCGGCACGTTATGCGCCTCGGCATACGCACCGATGGGGCTCTGACCATAAGCCACGCGGTCGCCGACTTTCAGATGCTTCACCTCGGCACCAACGGCCTGCACCACGCCAGCTGCCTCGAAACCCAACCCGTGCGGCAGTGCGTGCGGATACAGGCCTGAACGGAAATAGGTGTCGATATAGTTCAAACCCACGGCGTGATGACGAATCGTCACCTCCTTCGGGCCGGGTGCTGCCAGGCTGACATCTTCTACCCGCAGAACCTCGGGGCCGCCGTGCTCGTGCAATCGAATCGCTTTCACCAGAGTGTCGGACATTTTCTTGTTTTCCAGTCGGTAGAGAAAAAGGGAGGCGCGCTGCGCCGTACCTGCAAATATACCTGCCAACGCTTGCATATCGGCAGCGATGTCGATTTCACCGTGCTAGCGCCAGCCAGTGTGAGGGCATCAGCGTCTCAATCGACGCAAGGTGTCATTTCCAGAAAGCGGGCGATCAGTTGGACGGGCTGGCGTTCACGCAGGCAATACACATACTCGTTCATCACGATTTCGACGCCATCGATTGCCAGGGCGATTAGCCCGGTATGTGGGGCAACCTCGCACCGTGGAATCAGACTGACACCCAGATTGCAGAGAATGGCCTCGCGAATCGACTCGCGGCTGCCGATTTCCAATGTGCGGGTCGGTTGGACACCCGCTCGCTGAAAGGCCTGCTCGGTCAGATCACGCGTCATGGATCCGGACTCGCGCAGCAATAGCGTGTGGCGGGAAAGTTCGGTCAACGTGACCTGCTTGTTGCCCGCCAGGATATGTTCCCGACTCACCACCGCACACAGCGGATCAGCCGCAATGGTGCGGCGATAGAGGTGACTTTCGTTCATCAGGAAAGACGATGTCGCCACTTCGATACGGTAGTCCTGCAGGGCCTGCAACATGGTGTGCGAGTTGCCGATGGTCAGCGACAGATCAACCCCGGGATAGCGCTGGTGGTAGCGCCGGACGGTGTCCATGATGTAGTAGGGGCCGGTGGCGCCGATCCGCAGCGAGCCTTCACGCAAGTCGCTGGCATCGCGCAGACGGAAATCGATTTCCGTTTCCTGCTGAACGAGCTTTTCCACCATGGGCATCATGCTGCGCCCCATCTCGGAGAGCACGAGACCACGGCCCTGGCGGTGGAACAGCTCCACCCCGTAGCGCGCCTCGAGCTGGCGCAGGTGGCCGGTGACGGTGGGCTGGCTCACGCCCAGCAGGGCCGCTGCCTTGGTGACCGTGCCACACCGGGCCACGGCATAAAACGACTTGAGTTCGGCAATAAGCATGATCAGGGGCGGGTCTAGACGCCAATAAATGCATGTCGGGGCTGGCGGCACATCGGAAAAGCTGATGGGACCATCACGGAATTTTGGAGAAGTGTCACAGGCCTTGCATGAGCGGCTTCCATACTGAACACGTTTTCATCAGCCGGAGGCAACATGCCCCAGCGCCAGTCCGCCTTTCTTTCCGTGCGCCACATCCATAAACAGTTCGGCTCGCACGCTGCGCTTGCCGACGTCTCTCTGGATATCGACTCGGGCGAGCTGGTTTGCCTATTGGGCCCTTCGGGCTGCGGCAAGACGACGCTTTTACGCATTATCGCTGGATTGGAGCAGCAAAACAGCGGGACGGTCATTCTCGGCGGGCGAGACATCTCCAATGCGCCCCCGCAAGCCCGGGATTACGGGATCCTCTTTCAGTCCTATGCGTTGTTTCCCAATCTGACCGTGGCTCAGAACGTGGCTTATGGCTTGAGCGGCAAGCGGGATCTGCGGGGGAAAATCACCGCGCGAGTCGAGGAAATGCTTGGGCTTGTCGGCATGTCGGGCGCATCGGGAAAATACCCGGGCCAGCTCTCGGGCGGACAGCAGCAACGGGTGGCCCTGGCACGCGCGCTCGCTCCGTCACCATCGCTGCTCCTGCTGGACGAACCGATGTCTGCGCTCGATGCCCGGGTGCGCGAGCACTTGCGTATCGAGCTGCGGGCGCTGCAGAAACGGCTCTCGATCACAACGCTCATGGTCACGCACGATCAGGAAGAGGCGATGGTAATGGCCGATCGCATCGCAGTCATGAACGCCGGCGTGATCGAGCAGTTCGACACGCCACGCAAGCTCTACCAGCAACCCGCCTCACCCTTTATTGCCGAGTTCGTGGGCGAAGCCAATTGGTTGCCCTGCGTGAGGCTGGATGCGCATCGCGCGCAGCTGGGTGCACACGAGTTGCATGTCAGCACCCCCATGGCCGACCCGACCCAGAAACTGTTCGTGCGCCCAGAGGCCGTGCGCGTAGTGCCGTCACTGGATCAGGCCCCCAATACCCTGCTGGCCAAGGTCCTGGATGGCGTATTCCTGGGCCGAAACTACCGTCTGTCACTCAGGCTGGACGGCGCGCCAGGCGTGACGATCCAGGCCATCGTGCCGCCGCAGACCGGTGACGCCCTGCTAGGCCGACATGCCGCCACCCACTGCCGCATCGAGCTGCCCAGCGATGAACTGCGCGGCTATGCCTGAGCCGGTCATGAACACCACTACCGTCGATTACCCGATCCCACCCCTGGAGGCCACCCGTCTGGGTCGACGCCCCATGTCTGCGGGCGTGGCCAAAGCCGGACTGATGCTGGGCCAGGGCATCTTGATTCTGGGACTGATCGTCTTTCTGGCGCTGCCCCTGGCGGCGATCCTGATGCGCGCGATGGTGGACGGTTCGGGCGACTGGGTGGGCTTCACCCTGGTCGCGCGCATCATCAGCGCCGACGGCTTTGCGCCAATGGTCGGGCGTAGCCTGGCCGTGGGGCTGGTGACCACCGCCCTGGTCGTGCCCTGCGCTTATGTGTTTGCATATGGCCTGTCGCGAACGCGCATGCCGGGACGACAGGCCCTCAGGCTGATCGCCCTGCTTCCCCTGCTCGCGCCGTCGCTGCTGCCAGGGATTGCCCTGATCTACCTGCTGGGCAATCAGGGCCTGCTCAAGGGGATTGCGGGCGGCGCCACGATCTATGGCTTCTGGGGCATCGTCGTGGGTGAAGCCTTCTATACCTTCCCCCACGCCCTGATGATTCTGCTGACCGGACTCCTGCTGGCCGACGGACGCTACTACGACGCAGCCCGGGCAATGGGCGCTGGTTCGATACGCACGTTCCTGACCGTGACGCTGCCCGCCACCCGATACGCCGTGTTCTCGGCATGCTGTGTGGTGTTCACGCTGACGGTCACCGACTTCGGCGTGCCCAAGGTGATCGGTGGCGACTACAACGTACTCGCCATGGAAGCCTACAAGGCGGTGGTCGGACAGCAGGACTTTTCCAAGGGCGCTGCCATCGGCATCCTCCTGCTGCTGCCCGCACTGCTGACCTTCGTGCTGGACCGCCGCCTGCGCGCCAGGCAGGGCGCGCAACTCACTGGCCGCGCGCAACCCTACGTACCGGCTCATGACAGGCGTCGCGACCTGGTGTTCTTCGCCATGGCCCTGACGATGGCCGCTGCCATCGTGCTGATCATCGGCGTGTCCGTCTGGGCATCGTTCGTGAAAATGTGGCCCTACAACCTGTCCCTGTCGCTGCGTTCCTACGACTTCGACAACATGGACGGCGGCGGGTGGCTCGCCTGGCGCAACAGCATGCAGCTGGCGTTCTGGGCCGCGCTGATCGGCACGGCGGTCGTCTTCACCGGCGCCTGGATGATGGAGAAGATGCCCGCCCGAAGCCCGCTCGCGCAAACACTGCGCGCCACCGTGCGCATGCTCGCACTCACTCCCATGGCCGTGCCCGGCCTGGTGCTGGGACTGGGCTACATCTTTGTCTTCAACAGTCCTGCCAACCCCGTGCCGGCGCTGTATGGCAGCATGCTGTTGCTGGTGATATGCACCATCGTGCACTTCTACACCAGCGCACACCTGACGGCGACCACCGCCATGAACGGCCTGGATCCCGAATTCGAGGCGGCTTCGCGCTCGCTCAAGGTGCCGGCGTTTCTGACATTCATGCGCGTCACCCTCCCCCTGTGCCTGCCGGCTGTGCTCGATGTCGCACGCTATCTGTTCGTGTCGGCGATGACGACGGTCTCGGCACTGGTCTTCATCTATAGCCCTTCCACCGTGCTGGCTGCCGTCGCCGTGCTGAACATGGACGATGCCGGCTTCATCGGGCCGGCTGCGGCCATGTGCACCGTCATCATGGCCAGTTCGGCAATGGTCTCGGTGCTGCTGCACCTGGCCAGCCGCACGCTGGTGCGACGCACGCAGCAATGGCGTGTGGCGAGTGCGCATTGACGCGCAGGCACCCCTCCTTATCTTTCCTCAGGAAACCCATCATGAATGCTCCCGCCCTGCCCTTGCCACTCGAAGCCGTCATCTTCGACTGGGCCGGCACGCTCGTGGATTTCGGTTCGTTTGCACCGACTCAGGTGTTCGTCGAAGCCTTTGCACAGTTTGGGGTGCGCCTCACGCTCGAACAGGCCCGCGGTCCCATGGGCATGGGAAAGTGGGATCACATCCGCACGCTGTGCAACGAGCCTGCCATTGCCGAACAATATCAGCGCGAATACGGGCACCTGCCTTCGGACGATGATGTCACGGCGATCTACGAGCGTTTTCTGCCCATGCAGCTCGACAAGGTCGCACAGTATTCCGCCCCCATTCCCGGTGCTGCCGACGTGCTGCAGGGACTGCGCGGCCAGGGACTGAAGATCGGGTCTTGCTCGGGCTATCCCGCCAGCGTGATGTCGCGGGTGGCCTCGCAAGCCGCCTCGCTGGGCATCGCCCCAGACTGCATCGTCGCCAGCGACGAGGTCCCGCGCGCCCGCCCATGGCCCGCCATGGCGCTGAAAAACGTGGTGGAACTCGGCATTGGCGATGTGGCCGCGTGCGTGAAGGTCGACGACACGGCACCCGGCATCGAGGAGGGCCGACGGGCAGGCATGTGGACCGTGGCACTGCTGCTGTCGGGCAATGCAGCCGGTCTGACCCTGGAGGCGTTCGAGGCCCTGGACGAAACATCGCGTGCCACTGCCCGGCTGCGCGCGCATGCCGAGCTCGATCCCTCCCGCCCCCACTACACGATCGACACCGTGGCGGATCTGCCTGCTGTCATCGCCGACATCCATGTTCGTCTGACCGCCGGACAGCGCCCCTGAGTACGTGGGCGCAGCAGCGCCTGTTCATAAAACCTCTTTTTTTCAACACCCTCCCGTTTTCGTATTCCCACACCCCAGGAGTTTGCGCATGAACCGCTACACCACCCTCGTGATCGCCTTGGCCCTGAGTGGTCTGATGGGCGCTGCCAGCGCTCAGACCACACTCACGGTCTACACCGCACTCGAAGCCGACCAGATCAAGAACTATCAGGCCGCATTCGAGAAGGCCAACCCCGACATCAAGATCCAGTGGGTACGTGACTCCACCGGCATCATCACCGCCAAGCTGCTGGCCGAGAAAAACAATCCCAAGGCTGATGCCATCTGGGGGTTGGCCGGCACGGCGCTGGGCCTGATGGACAAGGAAGGCATGCTTGCGCCCTATGCACCCAAGGGGCTGGACCAGATCGCCGCGAACATGCGCGACAGCAAGGCCGAGCCCTCGTGGGTTGGCATGAATGGCTACGCCGCAGCCCTTTGCGTGAACACCATCGAAGCAAAGAAACAGAATTTGCCGATACCGACCTCCTGGGCGGACCTGACCAAGCCGGTCTATACCGGCAAGATCGTCATGCCGAATCCGGCGTCCTCGGGCACAGGTTTCCTGGACGTGAGCGCCTGGCTGCAGATGTTTGGTGAAGAAAAGGGTTGGGCGTTCATGGATGCCCTGCACAAGAACATCGGTGCCTACACGCACTCGGGCTCCAAACCCTGCAACATGGCTGCTGCCGGCGAATTCCCGATCGGGGTGTCCTTTGACTACCGTGCCGCCAAACTGAAGGCCGACGGCGCCCCCATCGAAGCCGTGTTCCCTTCTGAAGGCCTGGGTTGGGAAATCGAAGCGACCGCCATCATGAAGGGCACCAAGCATCAAGACGCTGCGCGCAAACTGGCAGACTTTTCCGCAAGCCGCGCGGCCAACGAGCTGTACAAGTCCAACTTCGCCATCCTGGCCATCCCGGAGATCGCCACGGCGAACCCCAACCTGCCGACCGATCTGAGCAAGCGCCTGATCAAGAACGATTTCGTGTGGGCCGCCACTCACCGCGAACGCATCATCGCCCAGTGGACACAGCGCTACGACGGCAAGTCCGAACCGAAGAAGTAAATCACCCTCGCGGACCACGCCCGTCGTGTGTCCGGCCGTCGCTGGCGTGGGCTTGCCACCTGCCGCGACGGCCTCCTCGCGCTCGCCATCGACGAGCGCGCCACATAGAACACGAGAAGCAAGACAGATGAAGCACTACGATGTGATCGTCATCGGCGCCGGGATCCTCGGCATCGCCCACGCATGGGCCGCAACCAAGCGGGGCCTGTCCGTCGCGGTAATCGAGCGCAGCAGACAAGCCCACGGCGCAACGATCCGAAACTTTGGTCAGGTATTGGTGAGCGGCCAGGCACCTGGCACCATGCTCTCTCACGCCACGCAATCGCGCGATCTGTGGCTCGAGCTTTCGCGCCACGCGGGCTTTCATGTCCGAGCCAACGGCAGCCTGTTCCTGGCGCGTTCGGTAGAAGAGGCTGATGTTTTGGAAGAGTTTGCAGCGACACGCCTGGTGCAGGAGGGCTATCGCGCGGCGCTGTTGTCCTCGAGGGAAGTCGGGCAGTTGTTTGACGGCCACCTCGCACACCACCATTTGGCACTGCAGGGCGAGGACGATCTGCAGATCTACTCACGCGAAGCCCTGCCCGCCGTCACACGCTACCTGTCCGAATCGCTGGGCGTGACGTTCATTACGGGCACCCTGGCGCGCGCCGTGCAGGACGGTTGCGTGCATACGACGGCAGGTGAGTATCGTGGGGGTCACGTGTTCGTCTGCCCGGGTCACGATTACCTGACTCTGGCACCCACCCTGTTCGCCGGCATGAATCTGGAGGTCAGCCGATTGCAAATGCTGCGCGCCGTCTTCGCGGGGGGAGGCTTCGCGCTGGATCGTCCGCTGTTGACCGGCCTGTCATGCGTGCACTATGGCGCGTTCTCCGACTTACCAACGGCTGACGTTTTGCGCCACGCGATTCAGGCACGAACACCCATGCTGCTGGACCACGGTATTCATCTACTGATCAGCCCCACACCTGATGGCGATCTGATCATCGGAGACTCGCATCAGTATGGCCA
>JBAZPE010000091.1:0-7294 GCA_041648375.1 Burkholderiaceae bacterium
TTGTAGAAATGCACGATGACGCGCCGCGCGCCCGCGACGCTGCGCACCGTTTCGGTAATCAGATCCTCGCGCAGTTGCGTCATCACCATGGGCGTCACTCCCTCGGGAATCTGATCAGCCTCGATGAGGTGGCGCACGATCTCGAAATCAGTGCGCGAGGCGGCTGGAAACCCTACTTCAATTTCCTTGAAACCGATACGCACCAGTTCATGGAACAAGCGCAGTTTGCGCTCGCGGTTCATCGGCTCGAACAGCGCCTGGTTGCCGTCGCGCAAGTCGGTAGACAGCCATATCGGGGCTTGCGTCAGGATGCGCGAAGGCCATTGGCGTTCGACAAGATTGACGGGGGAGACAGGGTGGTATTTGCGGGAAGGATCGCTCAGCATCAAACATACTCCATGGGAATCAATGGCACCCGATCCCCCTGGCTTGGAACAAGCTGACGATGGTCGGGGTCAGGGGGAATCAGGATGGGTCATGACGCGTAGACACGCGCGCGGACCCCGACCGGAAACCAGCGGTAGTCGACTCTGCGAAAGACCTGGTGAGGACATGATGAATAGCGCCAATGAATTGCTTGAGATGTAATGCTAGCCTTGCCAAATTTGTCCCTCTACATAAAAATGGACAACTTTTTTATTTGTTTGGACAAAATGCGCTGACATGGCCTTTTCCTCCTTGGAAGACGGCGGCCACGCGCTCGACCTGAGCGCAGCGGAAGGCTGCGATTTACCGGTATTTGGTGTGGCCGTGCACTATCGTGCGGGCCAGGTAGTACCCCTGCACAAACATGCATATGGTCATCTGATTCATGCTGACCGTGGTCTATTGCGCGTGGAGGCCGAAAGTGGCCAATGGCTGGTGCCGCCCACGGCAGCAGTCTGGTTGCAGTCGGGTGTCTCCCACCGTCTGGTTGCACCTGTCGCGTTGCAAGCGCACGGTTTGTTCGTGCGCCAGGATGTTTGCGCTCGCCTGCCAGCGGCAGATCGTGTCGTCCACGTTTCTGGTCTGCTGCGAGAGTTGATTATGGCGCTGGCCCAAGCCGACAAACCCGCCCCATCGTCCAGACGCATGCGCCTGGCCGGCGCGCTCTTGGTCGAGGAGCTGCACACCCAGCCGGTTCTTCCGTTTCATCTGCCGTGGCCGACGGGTGACGCTGAGAGCCCGATGTATCGTGTGTGCCAGGCGCTGCTCGCGAACCCTGGCGAAGACGCAACTGCAGCCGAATGGGCCGACAGGTTGGCGATGGGCGATAAGACCTTCCACCGTCGCTTTCTGCAATCGACGGGGTTGAGCTTCGGCAAATGGCGTCAGCAGCTGCGGCTGATGTCGTCGCTGACCCTGCTGATGCAGGGAATGCCGATCACCCAGGTGGCACTGGCGAGTGGCTACGATAGTCATAGCGCCTACACCACCGCATTCAGCAAACAATTCGGACAGCCGCCTTCGGCATTTGCAGCGAATGCACAAGGACGAGGTGCGTTAAGTTAAGGGCCCGCGCTGTCAGCCAATCTCCCAAGACACGCCACCACCACGCACGGCAGCGGTGATCTGCTGCCATGACGGTTATTCCATGAGGCGCCGCCACGGCATCAGCGTGAGCTCCCGGCCAAGAAGGTCAATTTATTCCCACTCAATCGTCGCTGGCGGCTTGCTGCTCACGTCATACACCACCCGATTGATCCCGCGCACCTCGTTGATAATCCGCCCTGACACTTTGGCCAGCAACGAATAAGGCAACTGCGCCCAATCAGCCGTCATGAAGTCGCTGGTCTGCACGGCACGCAACGCCACCACATACTCATACGTGCGCCCATCGCCCATCACCCCCACCGACTTCACAGGCAGGAACACAGCAAACGCTTGTGAGGTCAGGTCATACCAGCTGGTGTTGCTGACAGGATCCACAGCCTTGCGCAATTCTTCGATGAAAATCGCATCGGCACGACGCAGCAGATCGGCGTATTCCGCCTTGACTTCGCCCAAAATGCGCACGCCCATGCCCGGGCCAGGGAACGGATGGCGGTACACCATGGCGGGCGGCAACCCGAGCGCCACACCCAGCTTGCGCACTTCGTCCTTGAACAGTTCGCGCAAGGGCTCGAGCAACTTCAGGTTCAATGTCTCCGGCAGGCCACCCACGTTGTGGTGCGACTTGATGGCCACGGCCTTGCCGGTCTTGCCACCAGCCGATTCGATCACGTCGGGGTAGATCGTGCCCTGTGCCAGCCATCGTGCGTTTTTCAGCTTGGCGGCTTCGGCCTGGAACACTTCAACGAACTCGCGGCCGATGATCTTGCGCTTGGCTTCCGGATCGGTCACACCCGCCAGCTTGCCCATGAAGACGGCTGAGGCGTCGACGTGGATGATTTTGATGCCCATGGCACCCGCGTAGGTCGACATGACCTGCTCGGCTTCGTTCAAGCGCAGCAGGCCGTGGTCGACGAACACGCAAGTCAGTTTGTCGCCGATGGCCTTGTGAATCAGCGCGGCAGCAACCGACGAATCGACCCCACCGGACAGGCCCAGCAGCACTTCGTCGTCACCCACCTGCGCGCGGATGCGATCCACAGCTTCGGTGACGTAATCCGGCATGTTCCAGTCGCCTTCGCACTCGCAGATTTCATTGACGAAACGCGAGAGCATGGCCTGGCCTTGCAGGGTGTGCGTGACTTCCGGATGGAACTGGACGCCATAGAAACGGCGCTCTTCATCGGCCATGCCGGCAATCGGGCAGGATGGCGTCGATGCCATCAGCTTGAAACCCGGCGGCAAACCGACGACCTTGTCGCCATGGCTCATCCAGACTTTCAGCATGCCATGGCCTTCGGTCGTGCGGAAGTCTTCGATGCCTTCCAGCAATGCCGTATGACCGTGTGCGCGCATTTCTGCGTAACCGAACTCGCGATGATCCGACCATTCCACCTTGCCACCCAGTTGCTGGGCCATGGACTGCATGCCGTAACAGATACCCAGCACCGGCACGCCCAGCGTAAACACCGAACCCGGCACCCGCATGGAAGCTTCGTCGTAGGCCGAGGCATGGCTGCCCGACAGGATGATGCCCTTCAGCCCCAGTTCGACGTGCGCCTGCACCGCTTCGTCGGTGATGTCGCCAGGGTGGATTTCACAATAGACGCCGGCTTCGCGTACGCGACGGGCGATCAGTTGCGTGACCTGTGAACCATAATCGAGGATGAGGATGCGCTGATGCATGAGAGATCCGAGGCAATAAAGTGTTTGGCTGGAAACAACGACACCGGTCTGAACCTGTCGGGTGCAGCCGGTGTGGCGAGTGCGATACGAAGATCAGGGTGCCGGCATTGTAAACGCCGGCAGGCCCTGCATCATTCAGCGCGGTAGTTGGGTGCTTCCTTGGTGATCTGCACATCGTGCACGTGGGATTCACGCACACCGGCAGACGTAATTTCGACGAACTCGCACTTGCTGCGCATGTCGTCAATCGTCGGGGTACCGCAATAACCCATGGAGGCACGGATGCCACCCACAAGTTGGTAGATGATGGCGAGCACGCTGCCTTTGTAAGGCACACGACCTTCGATGCCTTCAGGCACGAGCTTGTCGACGTTGTTGGCCGGATCCTGGAAGTAGCGATCTGCCGAGCCGTCTGCCATGGCACCGATACTGCCCATGCCGCGATAGGACTTGTAGGAGCGGCCCTGGAACAGCACGATTTCGCCGGGCGCCTCTTCGGTACCGGCGAACATGCCGCCCATCATGCAGGCGAATGCCCCTGCGGCCAACGCCTTGGACACATCGCCCGAATAGCGGATGCCGCCGTCGGCGATCAGCGGCACGCCGGTGCCTTCAAGCGCCTTGGCCACGTCGGAAATTGCGGTGATCTGGGGCACGCCCACACCGGCGACGATGCGCGTGGTGCAGATGGAACCCGGGCCGATGCCGACCTTCACGCCGTCTGCACCGGCCTCGACCAATGCGAGGGCAGCCGCAGCCGTGGCGATGTTGCCACCGATGACGTCGACCTTGGGATAATTCTTCTTGATCCAGCGCACGCCTTCGAGCACGCCCTGGGTATGACCGTGAGCGGTATCCACGATCAGAACATCGACACCAGCGGCAACCAGCTTGGCCACACGCTCTTCGGTGTTGCCGCCCACACCCACGGCTGCGCCTACGCGCAACTGGCCTTGGGCATCCTTGTTGGCATTGGGGTGCTCGGTGTTCTTGACGATGTCCTTCACCGTGGCCAGGCCGCGCAGCTCACCATTCTTGTTGATGATGAGCACACGCTCCAGGCGGTGCTTGTGCATGAGCGACTGGGCTTCATCCAGTGTGGCGCCCTCGTCCATCGTGATCAACCGCTCTTGCGGGGTCATGATGGTGCGCAGGGGTTCATCCAGACGATCTTCGAAACGCAGATCGCGGTTGGTGACAATGCCCACCAGCTTGCGGCCTTCAACGACAGGCAAGCCCGAGATGCCGTGCTGGCGCTGCAACGCGATGGCATCGCGCACTTTCATCTGGGGGGTGACGGTGATCGGATCGATCACGATGCCGAATTCATGGCGTTTGACGCGGGCCACTTCGTGGGCCTGCTGGTCGGCGCTCATGTTCTTGTGGATGATGCCAATACCACCTTCCTGGGCCATGGCGATGGCCAGGCGCGATTCGGTCACGGTGTCCATGGCGGCGGACACGAGCGGAATGTTCAGGGTGATATTGCGGGAAAGGCGAGTGATCAGCGAGGTGTCGCGCGGCAACACCTCGGAGTACGCAGGCACCAACAACACATCGTCGAAGGTGAGCGCTTTTTGGACGAGACGCATGGGTTACTCCGGGCGCAAAGCAAGATTATACGCGTTTCGTAACCGCTTGCTAGGGGTTTACGTGAACGTAAACCCCAGTTTTTGGGATGGAAATGGCGTATTTGCAACGGTGACCTGCACGATCAATGCGCCGTCCAGATCCTCAGCAGTTCTATTGAGGAAGGAATCAGCAGCCCTACCCCTGCGGCCACGAGCAATATGAAAACCAGCCTGCGCACCAGCTTGGCGGACTCCATATTGGCGTAGCGCCGCACCAACCAGGTAAGCACAATCACGACCGGCAGTGCTCCCACGCTGATCATGAGGGTCGCCGTATCGATGGCACCTTCCAGTGTCACCAGCAGCAGTCGTGCGCCCGCCGTAAACGCGAAAAAAATCAACAGCGTGTTGCGCACCACTGTCACAGGCAGCGGCTGACGATACAGGTGATAGACGATCGGCGGTCCGCCGCTGGAAAACAGGCCGCCCAGCACGCCTGATAGGGTTCCGAAGAACAAGAAAGAGGCGCGCCCTGACACTTCCTTGCGTCGCCGTGCCTGGTTGACCAGCATGAAGGCGCACACCACGATGGTCAACCCGAGCAGCCAATGCAGCCCGACCGCGAAATCGTGGCCCACCCACCGCAGCGAGAACACGCCGAAGGCAATACCAAACAGGCTGCTGAGCAACGCGGGCATCAGCAGTTTCCAATCGACCTGGGGTCTCGTGCGCCCAATCGATACAGTGAGATTGACCAGCGTCAGAATGCTCACCACATTCGACACCATCGGCAATGGCGCCAGATTGAACATGCCGCTCAACCCCAGCAACACCAGGCCGAATGCAAATCCGGTCATGGTCTGGGCATACGTCGCCAACGCAACGAACAGCAGAAATAGGCAGTAGTCGAGAAACGGCATGGAAGCGCAAACGTTGCGCACACTCGGCATGAAAAGGTCGAGAATTATAACCAGAAGTTATAAGGTGGATTGGCTTCATTCCACGGCTAACTGGATCGTGGACAGGTGAGCACTCTTGGCAGACGCCGAATTCATGACACTCGTTAGCCGGCGTTCCTCAGACCACGCAATAGCCACCGCAAACTCGATCGATCGCAAGCGTGGCACAGCAGTTGCTTAGCAATGCTCACTATCAACTGGAGAAGCATATGTTCAAAATGAAAACGACCCTGATTGGTTTGGCAGTCGCTATGGCGATGGGCGCATCGGCATCGGCCGCTGATCTGTCGCGTGGTGATCAGAAATTTCTGAAGAACGCCGCTGAAATCGGCATGCTGCAAGTCGAAGCTGGCAAGGTCGCCGCTCAGAAAGCTCAACATGCCGACGTCAAGGCGTTTGCAGAAATGATGGTTGCGGATCACACCAAAGTGAATGCCGAGCTGAAGACCCTGTCCTCGAACAAGAATTTCACGCAGCCGACGGCTCTGGAAGGTGGCAAGAAACGCGACCTCGACGGCTTGAACAAACGCACCGGCCATGATTTCGACGAAGAATACGCCGACGAAATCGCTGTCGACCTGACCGACGATGCCGTGGACCTGTATGAAGACGCAGCTGAAGATGCCAAGGACGCAGACATCAAGGCATTTGCTGCCAAGACGTTGCCCACCCTGAAGGCACAGCTGGAGAAAGGCAAGGCTTTGGAAAAAGCGGTTGATGACGCAAAAGAAAAGCGCCCCGCTACCGCCAAGCCTTAAGTGAGTGATCACATGTGGCGCTTGCGCGGCATGTGATCGTTAATTGAGCTTAATCAGCCCCGAGCCTGTTGTGCGAACAACATCTCGGGGCTAGTTCATTGCGCTGCTCCACTGTACTGCTGTGCTGCTATGAAAAAACTTCAAGCAATTGTTTTACTCATCACCACGCTACGATAATTCGTATGCGACCACTGCATGGTTTCAATCAAGCGATAACCACAGCGTGTGTACCAGCGCACCAAATGATGCGCAGGCTCAGCGGTATCCAGTGCGATCTCGCGGGCACCCGTGTCCTGAGCCCGTCGTTCCACCATGGAAAGCAACATCGCGCCTAGTCCTGTGCCTTGCTCCACAGGATCCACACCGAATTGAGCCAGACAGCTGACCTCTGGCCGGTCGAGCCAGGGTGAGCCACTACATTTTTCGGCTGGCTTGAACATGATGGTGCCAATCACTTTTCCAGCGCGACGCGCAACATAACACTCGCCCTGCGCGACACGCTGGGCCGTAATCTCGTCACTCTGGTGCGTTGCCATATAGCGCAGCCCTAAATCGGCCAGGCTCGCATAGGCGCGATGAAGCAAGGTAGTGAGCTCCGAGATACTGTCGCGGGAATCCAGTCGCCCGAACGTGATATCGGGAAATTGGGGATGCACGTCCACCATGTCGTCACCTTCAGAATCAACCGTGCACGCTACTCAAGCATAGCGCTCGCGATATTCTACCGGCGTCATCCCCGCATACTTGTTGAACACCTCCCGAAAAGCCTTGGGGTCGTTATAGCCAACCT
>JBAZPE010000092.1:0-7285 GCA_041648375.1 Burkholderiaceae bacterium
GCCGTGCTGGCGCACGAAGTGGCACACATCGCCAATGGCGACATGGTGACACTCACCCTGATCCAGGGCGTGGTCAACACGTTCGTCGTATTCCTGGCACGCGTGGTGGGCTATCTCGTCGATCGCGTGGTGCTCAAGAACGAGCGCGGCGTGGGCATCGGCTATTACGTGACCGTGATCGCCTGTGAAATTCTGTTCGGCATTGTGGCGTCCATCATCGTCGCCTGGTTCTCGCGCCAACGTGAATACCGCGCCGATGCGGGTGCTGCGCAATTGATGGGCTCACGCGAGCCCATGATGCGGGCCCTGGCTCGTCTGGGTGGCGTGGAAGCAGGCGAACTGCCCAAGACGTTCGAGGCCTCGGGGATCTCGGGTCGTGCCGCCATGTCCGCCATGTTTGCGTCTCACCCCCCGATCCAGTCCCGCATTGCCGCTCTCCAGAATCTTCGGGTGATCTAAGACCCGAACCTTGATGGCAAGACGTCGCGCACGCAACGTGCGATGATGCACCCTGTTTGTTACGTGTCATGTGTCAGGGTCCATGTCTGCCATCATCGTCCTGCTGGATTTCGCCGGCTACGTCGCTCTGCTCCTTTGGGGCGTCCATATGGTGCAGACCGGCGTTCAGCGCGCCTTTGGCGCGCGCCTGAATGCCGCACTCGGGCGCACGCTGGGCACACGCACCCGCGCTTTCGGCGCAGGCTTGACCATTACGGCCGCGCTGCAAAGCAGCACCGCCACCGGTCTGATGATCACCAGCTTCGCCAGCAGCGGACTGGTGGCTCTGGTGCCCGCGCTGGCAGCCATGCTGGGTGCCAATGTGGGCACCACGCTCATCGTTCAGTTGCTGTCGTTCGATCTGACGCCGCTGGCTCCCATCCTGATTCTCGTCGGCGTCTGGCTATTCCGCCGCTATCCCCCCGGGCAGGCACGCGACCAGGGTCGCGTGTTCATCGGGCTGGGGCTGCTGCTGCTCTCGCTGCATCAACTGGTGTCCCTTTTCGCCCCCGTGCAGAATGCCCCGCTGGCCGGTGCCATTCTGGACGCCCTGGGCAGTCAACCCGTCGCTGCCGTGATGGTGGCTGCGGCGCTGACCTGGGCCGCACACTCCAGCGTAGCCATCGTCGTGCTGGTGATGTCGCTGGCCAGTCATGGCATGGTGACGCCCACCACGGCATTTGCACTGGTGTTGGGTGCCAACCTGGGCACCGCCATCAACCCCATGACAGAAGGCGTCAGCGGCGACGACCCGGCTTCGCGCCGTCTGCCGCTGGGAAACTTTCTCACGCGCATCAGCGGTGTGCTGGTCGCACTGGTGCTGCTGCCGTGGCTGGGGCCTCTGGTCAGCCAGATGAGCGAGGATAGCTCGCGCGCAGTCGCCAATTTCCACACCCTGTTCAATCTTGTGGTGGCGCTCGCGTTTCTACCTTTACTGACCCCCTACAGCGCCCTGCTCACCCGCTGGCTGCCCAAGCGCGTGGATGCAAACGATCCTTCTCGCCCCCTCTACCTGGACGAAAGTGCACACGATGTCCCTGCCGTCGCGCTGGGTCACGCCACACGCGAGGCGTTGCGCATGGCGGACATGCTGCAGACGCTGCTGCTCTATGGCCGCGCTGGTTTCAAACGGGACAATCAGCGACGCATCTTGCAGGCGCGCATTCTGGACCGGGCACTGGACAAGCTGGAGGTTGCCATTACCACCTATCTTGCGATGCTGGACCAGGACAACATGACACGCGCCGACAGGCAACGCCAGGACAGTATTCTGGCCTTCACCAGCAACATCGGCCATGCCGGCGATATTGCCCACCACGGCGTGCTGGGGCACCTGGCGAAGCTGCGCAAAAACGGCTGGGCACTGGCGCCCGACCAACGCACGACGCTGGACGAGACCTTTACCCATTTGCTGGCAAACCAGCGCCAGGCAGCGGCGCTGTTCGTGAACGAGGATTTGCTGCAGGCGCGTGCGCTGGCGGGAGAGAAGTCCTACTTCCGTCAGCTCGAAGTGCGCGCCTCGGATGAGCAACTGACGCGGATCAAATCAGGTGAAATCGACGCCGCCGATATCGGTGCGCTGTATCTGGACATCCTGCGCGACCTCAAGGGCATCAATTCCCATCTGGTGGGCGCGGCCGCCTATCCGCTGCTGGCGCGCCAGGGCGAACTGCTGCCCAGCCGCCTGCGCGATCAGGAATGACGCGCACAACGCACCCACGGGCGCGCATCGGCATGCAAGCTTAGTACGCACAAAACCCCTGCTTCACAAATCAAAAATACTCAGCGCTGCGACGACAAGCGACACTGGGGAAAATGAAGGCGCCCATTCGGAGAACGCCGTGATAAGTCGGAGACAGGAACAATGAAGACACTCAAGCTGCCACTTGCCCTCGCGTGCGCGCTCACTATCGTGGCGCCAGGCGCCATGGCTGCCTGGCCAGAGCGTCCCATCACCATCGTCGTGCCCGCAGCACCCGGGGGCACGACCGACATCGTGTCACGACTCGTGTCCGAGAAGCTGACCGCGGCCCTGGGCCAGCAAGTGATTGTCGAGAACCGCGCTGGCGCAGGGGGAATCATCGGCTCGCAGTTGGTAGCCCGTGCCAAAAATGACGGCTATACGATTTTGATGGGCAACATCGGGGCCAATGCCATCAATTACTCGCTCTACAAGGATCTGCCTTACAAGGCGAGCGATTTCACCCCGATCACACAGGTGGTGCTGGTGCCCAACGTGCTCGTGGTAAACGCATCGTCGCCGTACAAGACCGTCGCCGAGTTGATCGCTGCGGTCAAAAAAGACCCCAAGAATGCGACCGTGGGATCTTCCGGCACCGGCCAGTCCCCGCACATGTCCGCCGAAATGTTCAAGCAACGGGCCGACCTGGACGCCACGCACATTCCCTACAAGGGCGCAGGCCCGGCCGTCGCGGCGCTGCTGGGCAGTCAGTTCACCTTCATGATCGACAACCTGCCCAGCTCCCTGGGCTCGATCCAGGGGGGCAAGTTCCGCGCGCTTGCAGTGACCAGCGAGAAGCGCTCGTCGGTCCTGCCCGATGTGCCCACGATGGCCGAAGCCGGCGTGCGCGACATGGTCGTCACCGCGTGGTTCGGGCTGTTCGCACCTGCCGGCACCGACCCCGCCATCGTCAAGAAAATCCAGCAAGCCACCAGCGAGATCATTCGCAAGGGTGAAATTGCTGATCGTTTCCGCGCGCTGGGTGGCGAGCCGGGTGGCGAAACGCCTGAAGAATATGCTGCTTTCGTTGACAAAGAGCGAGCCAGCTGGAAGCAGATCGTAGAGACCGCTGGACTGAAACAGGAGCTTTAAGCGTGATCAACAAGATTAAGGACAGTATCGAGCAGGCGCTGGCGCCGATCGAAGACGGTGCCGTCGTGATGGTGGCCGGATTCGGCGATGCCGGCATTCCCCTCGAGCTGTTGACGGCCCTGGTGCACAAAGGCACTCGGGACCTGACCATCATCAGCAACAACGCCGGTACGTTCGAGCGCGGCCTGGCTGCGCTGATCAAGGGCGGACAGGTCAGCAAGGTGATCTGCTCGCATCCCCGTCCGCCGAATTCCGATGTCTTCGCTGCTGCGTATCGGGCAGGCAAGGTGGCGTTGGAGTGTGTGCCGCAAGGCACGCTGGCCGAACGCATTCGGGCAGGCGGTGCAGGGCTGGGTCCATTTTTCACCCCGGCTGGCTATGGCACGCCACTGGGCGATGGCAAGGAAAGCTGCGTGATCGATGGCGTGGGCTATGTGCTGGAGCAGCCACTGAAGGCCGATTTCTCGCTCATCCGCGGGCATCTCGGCGACCGTTGGGGCAACCTGACCTACCGATGGGCTGCCCGCAACTTCAACCCGGTCATGGCCTCGGCGGCACGCCACACCATTGCTCAGGTCGATGAAATCGTGGAACTGGGCAGCCTGCCCCCGGAGCACATCATGACGCCTGGCATATTCGTCAAATCCGTAGTGCTTGCCAAGGAGGCCGCATGAGCCCAGCGCTCCCCCCGCGTGACCAACGTCTGTCGCGCGAAGAAATTACGCAACTGGTTGCCAGTGACATTCCCGATGGTTCAGTCGTCAACCTGGGCATCGGCATGCCCACGCTGGTATCGAACTATCTGCCCGAAGACCGGGAGATCATCCTGCACAGCGAGAACGGCATCCTGGGCATGGGCACGATCGCCACGGGCGAAGACATCGATCCAGACCTGATCAACGCCAGCCGACAGCCCGTGACGCTGATTGCAGGCGCCTCGATTTCCGAGCACACGGTGTCGTTTGCCATGATGCGCGGCGGCCACCTGGACTACACCGTGCTGGGCGGCTTTCAGGTCGCGGCCAATGGCGACCTGGCCAACTGGATCACCGATGCGCACGACGCCATTCCCGCAGTGGGCGGCGCCATGGACCTGGCCGTGGGTGCGCGCCATGTTTATGTGACGATGGATCACTGCACGCGCGATGGCAAACCGAAAATTCTGAACCACTGCACGTATCCGCTCACCGGTATCAATGTGGTGGATCGGGTCTACACCGACCTCGCTGTCATTGACGTGACGCCCGACGGCCTGACGGTGCACGCGGTGCTGGACGGCGTCTCGATGGCGCAGCTGCAATCGGTCACTGAAGCGCCACTTTCCGCACCCAAGCCTCCCCTGGTGGTTGAGCGGACAGAGGGTCAGCGCGCGCGTTATCGGCGCTGATATGCAAGCGGTCGCACGGGAGTCCGAGCACGCAGGGCTACCCGTGTGTGCCAACCAAAATAACAAGGAGACAACATGAACACCACACGTCGACAACTCAGTGCAGTGATGCTGGGCGCGGTCATGCTTGCCGCGCTTCCTGCCGCGCATGCAGCAGACGCCGCTGCGGCCTATCCCGATCGGCCCATCACCCTGCTCATCCCTTATCCTCCGGGTGGCAGCGCCGACCTGCTGGCGCGTCCCATTGCCGTCGAACTACAGAAGAAACTGGGTCAGACGGTGGTGATCGATTACAAGCCGGGTGCAGGCGGCACGATCGCGTCCGCGCAGCTTGCCCGCGCGAAGCCGGATGGCTACACCGTGCTGATGGTGTTGGCCGCCCATGCCATCAATCCCAATCTCTATCCCAATCTGCCGTACGACACGCGCCGTGATTTCACGCCTGTCTCGCTGGTCTCTACACTGCCACTGCTGGCTGCCGCGCCCACTGCCGCGCCGTTCAACAACATCAAAGAACTGATCGACTACGCCAAGAAGAATCCAGGCAAGGTGTCGTATGCCTCGGCAGGCAATGGCAACACGAGCCATCTGGCTGTGGAACTGTTCAAACGCGCGACTGGCACCGACATGCTCCATGTCCCCTACAAGGGCAGTGGTCCAGCGGTGGTGGCCATGTTGGGCAATGAAGTCGATCTGATGTTCGACAGCATTTCCACCTCGCTGCCACAGGTCAAGGCCGGGAAACTGAAGGCGCTGGCTGTGAGCAGCGCCACACGAGCGCAGGTTCTGCCCGACGTTCCGACGATCAAGGAATCCGGTGTGCCCAACTTCGTGGTGGACGGCTGGTATGGCATTATCGCGCCCGCTGGCACGCCACCGGCCATCGTGAACAAGCTCAGCGCCAGCATTGCAGAGGTCGTCAAGCAACCTGCCGTGGGTGCGCAGTTGGCAGACTACGGCTATCAGTTGGTGGGTTCCACACCCGAGGCGTTCGGGGCACACATCAACAAAGAGCTCGACACCTGGGAGACAGTGGTGCGTGAGGCGGGCGTGAAGATGCAGTGACGTGCATCACCCGGACAGTCTCATCCGTGTCCGTAGAAAAGGGGTTGCGAATCAACATCGCAACCCCTTTTTTCTTTACTGTCCAGCGTGATGCTCAGTCCAGATATTTCGCAAACCAGGCCGATAGCTTGGCCCATCCGTCCGCGGCATCACCGGCCCGATAGCTGGGACGATAATCGGCAAAAAATGCGTGGTTGGCGTCCGGGTACACAACAATTTCCGACGCCTGCGCAGCACGGCTACCGGCTCTCAAGCGCTCACGCATGGTGTCGAGACCTGCGACCGGAATGCTCTCGTCCAGTGCGCCATACAACCCCAGCACGGGCCCCTTGAGCGCCTCGGTGACATCGACAGGATTGCGCGTGATCAGCGGACCGTGGCCTTGCGTGACCTTGCCATACCAGGCCACGCCTGCGCGTACATTCGGGTTGTGCGCGGCATACATCCAGGTCAGACGTCCACCCCAGCAGAATCCGGTCACGCCCACACGTTGCGGATCACCGCCCTGCCCGGCAGCCCAGGCCACGCTGGCATCCAGATCGGACAGCACCTGTTCGTCTGGAATCTTGGCAACCAGTTCATTGATCAGCTTCGGGATATCGGTGTAGGTACTGGCATCGCCCTGGCGTTCGTACAGATTCACGCCAACCGCAAAGAAGCCCAGCTTGGCCACCCGGCGCACCACATCCTTGATGTGCTCATGCAGGCCGAAGATTTCCTGGATGACAAGCACGATGGGCACATTTTTCGCGCCGGCGGGTCGCGCGTAATAGGCGCCAAGCGTTGCACCGTTCACGGGCAGACGGAAGTCGCCCTGATCCAGGCCATTCGTGTCGGTGTGGATCACACTGGACGCCACAGCGCCCGCAGCAGGTGAAAAAGACATCAGCATCTCCTTGAGTTCAACAGCGAATTCGTTCGACATTCAAGCCTGCAAGTCGCATACCGCGATGCGTCGGCGCACCATGGCATCCATGCGTCAGACGTACTGACACATCCGCCATGGCCCATCGCATCAGTGCGCCTGCTCCCAGTTCTTGCCCACGCCGACTTCGGCCAGCAGCGGCACGCGCAGTTGCGCCACATCGCGCATGAGTTCCGGCAGGCGCGTACGGACCCGCTCCAGTTCGTCATCGGGCACCTCGAGCACCAGTTCATCATGCACCTGCATGATCAGACGACTTTTCATCTTCCCGGCTTCGAGCCACCGCTGAACGTCGATCATGGCCAACTTGATCAGATCGGCAGCGGTACCCTGCATCGGCGCGTTGATGGCAGCGCGCTCGGCGGCCTGACGCCGGGGGCCTGAGCCACCTCGGATTTCGGGCAGCCAGAGTTTGCGCCCGAAGACGGTCTCGACAAAACCCTGCTCACGCGCCTGCACCCGGGTAGAGGCCATGTATTGCGCCACGCCCGGGTAGCGGGTGAAGTAGCGATCGATATAGGCCTGCGCCGCATCGCGAGTAATGCCCAGATTCGAGGCCAGGCCGAACACCCCCATC
>JBAZPE010000093.1:0-7264 GCA_041648375.1 Burkholderiaceae bacterium
GACATCAGGAACGCGTATAGCGCGTCCGAGTCATCGCGTGTCATGCGGGTGTATTCGGTATAAGGAAACGCAGGATAGAGATACGTCCCGTCGGGGCCTCGTCCGTTGTGCAGTGCATTGTAGAAATCATCACTGTTCCAACTTCCAATGCCCTCTTGTTGATGGGGCGTGATATTGGGGCCATACAGTGTGCCGAAATCGGTGCGGATCTCGGTGCCGCCTGCGTAAGGCGTGCCCCCCGGCGCGGTATGGCACCCCACGCAGTTGCCCAGCGTGGCCAGGTAGCGTCCCTGATCCAGGCGCGACGGCGTGTCGGTCTGGCTCTTGGACACATCAGATGGCACGCCTGGGTCGTCACGCGACCCCGCGTAATACAGCATACCCAGGCCCAGTGCGCAGGCAAGCAGCACGATGCCTGCGCCCAGGCGAGTCTTGCGCCACGCCATGATTACTGTCCCTCCTGGCTGCCGCACTGCACAGGCAGTGTCAGTTCGCCTGCCGCCATGGGGGCGTAGGGCTCTCGCACCGGCTGCGCGGAAAGCCAGGTTGCCACTGCGGCCAGGTCAGCCGGTGTCAGTGCCTGCGCCACCTGGGCCATGCAATCCGGCGCACGGGAATGCCGCAAGCCTGCCTGCCAGCTGCCCAGCTGCGACGCCAGATAATCCTGGGGCAGACCGAGCAGACCGGGAATGGCGGGCAGCGCCCCCGACAGTGATGCGCCATGACAGGCCGTACAGGCAGGCAGCCCTCTGGCTGCATCACCGACCGTTGCCAGCATGCGTCCATGCGCCAGTTGGGCAGCCGGTGCCGAAGACCGCACAGGCGGGGGATAGGGCACCTGCTGCGACGCAAACCAGGCGGCCATCTCGTTCAGGTAGTCATCGGGCAACCCCGCTAGCAGATGCGTCATCGGCCCATAGCGGCGCGCGCCATCACGAAAATGCAGGAGTTGTTGATACAGATAGGCTTGTGGCTTTCCGGCCAGCCGCGGGTAATAGCCATCGTTGCCAGCGCGGCCCTGCGCGCCATGACAGGCAGTACATGCTGCCACACGCGCCTGCATAGTGCCTGGAATGAGAACAGCGTCGGGCTCGGCCTGCGCAGCCTGGGCACCGGGGGTGACCGCAATCGCCAGCCCCAGCGTTACTGCACGCAGCGTGTACCAGACCATCCGACCAAACGCCCCATCGAAGGGCGCAAAACAGGCACCTGACATCACCCTATCCCCGACGTGCCGACGGCACAAGACTCGTCGCATGATAGCAGCGATGCGGCATCTGGTAGTCTTCTGATGACTTACCGCAGCCAGGAGACGACATGCCCCGCACCGACATTCCGACACACGCCCCGCACATGCGGGACAGACTGGTCGTCATGGGGGTATCGGGCTGCGGCAAATCAACACTCGCGCAAGCCGTGGCCGATCACCTGGGATGGACGATGGTCGAGGGGGATACCTTTCACTCGACCGAAAGTCAGGCCAAGATGGCACAAGGCACAGCCCTGACCGACGACGACCGCGCGCAGTGGCTGCAGACCCTGGCCTGGATGATCCAGCGTGCCGACACGCCCACCGTGTTCACCTGTTCGGCGCTGAAAGCGGCCTATCGCGACCTATTGCGTCAGGCGTCGCCGGGCAGGCTGGGCTTTGTCTACATGGATCTCACGCAAGAAGAGTCCTTCAAGCGCGTGTCTCGACGCAAGGGTCACCCCTTTCCCGCGAGTCTGGTGGCCAGTCAATTCGCCGCCCTGGAACCCCCTCGCGGCGAACCGGATGTGCTGACCGTCGACGCTACCGTCACGACCGAGGCGCAGCTCGAGCAGGTCCGACAATGGCTCGGCCTGCCGACTGCAGCCTGACGGCCCGGCGCCGAGGACGTTGTTCGGACCCGACCGCCAACTTACAGACCTGCCTGCACGCGCTCGGCCACATCGGCCGGCACCCAGCCTTTCCAGACCTCGGCATGCTTGTTCATGAAGTACATGGCGGCCTCTTCGACATCCTTGCCCTTGGTTTCGATCCATCCCAAGGTGCTGTCCATGACCTCGGCGGGCATGTGCACTTTCTCGAAGAACGCGCGCAGCTTGGGTGCCGACTGTGAAAACTGGGTGTTCAACCCGGTCACGACCGGGTTGTCCTTGAATTGCGTGGGCGTAGGCTTCTCGCACTTCGGATTGGTCAGGCAGGTGTAGGCGGCCTGGTCGAACGCGGGCAGGTCGAGCTTGACCAGGTCCAGTCCCCCGACCAGCGCCGTGGGCGTCCAGTAATAGAACACGATGTCGCGCTTGCGTTTATAGGCAGATTGGATCGCTGCCTTCTGTGCGGCACCGGCGCCCGGTGCAAACATGTTGAACTTGTCGGTCAGACCCAGGGCGCGAATCAAGTTGTCGTTAAGCGTGCCGCAGGCCCAGCCTGCCGGGCAACCAAAGATACGACCCTTGGTGGGGTCTTCGGGATCGGTGAACTTGTCTTGAAACCTGGCCAGATCGGCCGCGCTTTTGAGATCGGGGTAACGCTCTGCGGTGTATTTGGGGATATACCAGCCCTCGCCTGCGTCAAACACATGCCCCACGCCTTCGACCCGCCCTGACTTCAGCGCCTTGGCCCATGCGTCTTCGATTTGTCCCGGCCAGACTTCCGGTGTGACATCGACATCGCCGCGCTGCAAGGCAGCCAGCATGGTCAGCGTTTCCCCTTGCTCGACCTGAGTCTTGCAGCCATAGCCTTTTTCGAGAATGAAGCGCTCGACATTGACCATCAACAGGTTGGACTCCCAGTTCAGACCACTGAAGCGCACCGGGCGGTTCACTTCACACACCGCATCGGCGGACTTGCCGGAATCGGCGGCATGCACGGGGGCAGCCCAGGCACAGGCCATGAACACCGCCCAGGTGGCGGTACGCGAACAATTCGAAAGTGCGGGCATGACATTTCCAGGTAAGAACAATCGCTGTAGTTTGCCCGCGCCCGGCCCACGCTGGGGGTGACAAGTTGCAACCACACTCGCCGCGACTTTCCCCAAACCCGATGCGCACGATGCCATAATCAGGACATGGACGACATCTACTACTGGAGCGCGACCGATCAGCGGCGCGCCATTGCAGCGCGCCGCATCGGCGTGCACGAGTTGGTCAGCGCGCACATCGCCCGCATTGAAGCCGTGGACCCGCATGTCAACGCGGTCGTCACGCGCACGTTTGAAACTGCGCTTGCGCGGGCGACCGAGTGTGACCGTCTGCTGGCACGTGGTGCCGCGCAAGGCGCACTGTTCGGCTTGCCGGTTGCGCACAAGGACACCTTCTACACGAAAGGCATCAGAACCACACATGGTTCGCCAATTTTTGCCGACGTCGTGCCCACGGTGGATAGCGCTGTTGTGGCACGTCAGATCGCAGCGGGCGCCATCACATTGGGCAAGACGAACGTGCCCGAATTCGCAGCAGGCTCGCACACGTTCAACCCGGTCTTCGGCGCATCCTTCAATCCCTATGCTGCCGACCGTTCGGTGGGCGGCAGTAGCGGCGGCGCCGCCGCCGCGCTGGCGGCCGGGATGGTCGCTCTTGCCGATGGCTCGGACATGGGCGGTTCGCTGCGCAATCCGGCAAGCTTCTGCAATGTGGTGGGATTACGCCCCACGCCAGGCAGGGTGCCCAATGTGCCCAGCGCGCAGCCCTTCAACACCGTCAGCGTATCGGGTCCCATGGGACGCACGGTGCAGGACGTCGGACTGCTGATGAGCGTGCTGGCAGGCGAGCACCCCGATGACCCGATTTCATACGGCGGCGATGCCGCCGGCTTTGCACATCTGCGTGCGCGGCCCTGTGCCGGGGTGCGCGTGGCTGTCAGCCCCACCCTTGGGGGGCTGCCCGTTGACAACGCGGTGCAACGGGCGCTGCAGGAGGGTGTGCGCACGCTGCAGGATCTGGGCTGCATCGTGGAGGAAGCCGAGCCGAACCTGGCCGATGCCGACGAGGTATTCGAAACCTTGCGTGCGTTGTCATTTGCGACCGGATACGGACCATTGCGCGCCACCGACGGCGAGCGCATGAAAGAGACCATACGCTGGAACATCGATATGGGGCTGGCGCTCACGGGTGATGCCGTCACGCGTGCCGAACGGCATCGAACCCGTCTGGTGAATCAGGCCCGCACGTTCTTCGACACGTACGAGTTTCTGCTGGCGCCCGTCTCGCAACTGCCGCCCTTCGATGTCGGACTGGACTATCCACGCCAGATCGCCGGTGTCGAGATGGAAAACTACATTGCCTGGATGCGGTCCTGCTCACGCGTGACGGTGCTGGGCTTGCCGGCTATCTCGCTGCCCTGCTCGTTCACCGACGACGGTCTGCCCGTAGGCATTCAGATCATCGCCCGGCCGCGCCAGGAGCACGCCCTGCTGTGCTTCGCACTGGCCTTCGAGAATGCGCGCCCAACGGGCCGTCGCCGACCGACGTTCTGATTAGATCGGTCATTGGCCGTCGATGCGCGTCAGGCAGGCTCTGGTGATGTCCTGCAGCGAGCATACGCCCAGCATGCCCATGTCGCGCATCACCTCTGCCATCAGCAGATTCAAAGCATGGTGCACACCCTCGGCACCTGCAACCGAGGCGGCGTAGTTGATGGGCCGCCCCACAAAGACGCATTGCGCACCCAGTGCCAGCGCCTTGAGCACATCCGTGCCGCGTCGCACGCCACTGTCGAGCATGACCGTCATGTCGCCAGCCACATCCGCAATCTCGGGCAGCACACGCAGCGGCGCGCTGGCGCCATCGAGCTGACGACCGCCATGGTTGGAGACCATGATGCCATCGATGCCGTGCTGCCGCGCCGCAAGCGCATCCTGCGGATGCAAAATGCCCTTGATGATCATCGCGCCTTTCCAATGGCGGCGAATACGCGCGACGTGGTCCCAGTTCAAGTGGCCCCGATCGGAAAAATCGCGCATCACACTGCCTGACAGAATGGGTGCCCCCCGCGTGGCATAGTTGTTTTCAAAATGCGGCATGCCATGACGCACCAAGGTGCGCAGAAACGTGCCGAACAACCATCCCGGATGCGAGATGCCTTGCCAGGCAAGGCTGGCCGAAGGCCTGAGCGGCGTGGAAAAACCGGTGCGCACATTGTTCTCGCGATTGGCAGCGATGGGCGTGTCCACGGTCAGCACCAGCGTCTGCACACCCGCGGCGGCCACTCGCGCAATCAACGGGTCGATCTGATCGACATTACCGGGCAGGTACGCCTGGAACCACGTGCCCGGCGCCTGCGCCATGACCTCTTCCAGCCGAATCAGCGAGGAGCCACTCATGATGCACGGCACGTTCAACGCACGCGCGGCGCTTGCCTGCACGATGTCACCCCGATAGGCGCTGAGCGCCGAAATTCCCATGGGCGCGATACCTACCGGCGATGCGTAACGATGCCCGAACAGCTCGACCGACGCGTCGCGCCGCGAGACATCGACCAGGACACGCGGCTTGAACGCCCACTGCGCAAACACGGATCGGTTGTCCCGCTCGGACTGACCATCCTCTACTGACCCCGCCACATAGCCGAAGATCGGCCGCGGAAGATACGCACGCGCCAGCGCTTCGAAATCTTCCAGACACAGCACCTTGCGCAACTTTCTGGGCACGGCGCCCACCGCGGCCACAGCAGGCTGCTGCGTGGGTCTGCCATCGATCCGTGCGGCAGCAACAGTGCCACCGGGTGTGGAGGAAACGTCAGTCATATCAGGCTCCGAATGGGCGCCTTGGCCGGCGCTCTGATGGCAATATACGTCTGTCCTCTATTCACTTAAAGCGATATTATTAGAACCATTCCGTTCGCTTTTGGCGAAACCCAAAACCGGAACATCTTCGGGGCGGGTTTGCCATGGCTGCCCGCTCGACGCTCACCTGATATCCCCATGACCCTCAAACAGCTCGAAGCGTTCTACTGGGCCGCATCCTGCGCCAGCTTCGCATTGGCTGCAGACCGCCTGAACATCTCGGTTTCCTCCCTCTCCAAGCGCATCACCGAACTCGAACAAAGCATCGGTGGCGCACTGTTCAATCGGGAGGGGCGCAGCGCCCAGCTCTCGCCCCTGGGCGAAAACCTGCTGGATGAAGCCGCCGATCTGCTGCGCCGCGCCGACGCATTCATCTCGATGGCGGCACAGCGGCGTGGTGCAGGCGGGCGTTGTCGGCTGGGTGTGGGCGAGTTGACGTCGCTGACCTGGATGGCCGCCTTCATCAGGCATGCACAGGATGCCTCACCTGGCCTGATGATCAGCCCTCAGGTGCATCTTGGCGACGTCCTGCAGCAGAAGGTCGCCAACGGCGAACTGGACTGCGCCATCGTCGCAGGCGCATCGACGTCGGCAGCGATCGCCTCGCACCTGATCGGCCATGCAAGCTTTGCCTGGGTCGCCGCGCCTTCGGTGGCCGGGCTGACGCGCCGATGGCGCGCGGCCGATATCGCAGCGCAGACAGTGATCTGTCTGCCGGAGGGTGCGGGTACGACCCGCTTGCTGGATCAATGGTTGAATCGTCATGCGCTCGCGCCCATGCGGCAGATGCATTGCGACACCATGGGCGCCGTGGCCGCCTTGCTACAGGAAGGGTTGGGCATCGGATTCCTGCCCGAGGCCTGGGCCGACGCGCTGATCGCCCGGGGCCGACTGGCCCGACTGGCCCATGCCCCCAGGCTGGCGCCCATGCCTTACGCCTTTCAGTGGCGCCGCGACGATAGACGCCCGATGCTGCACGACATGCGCACCGCCGCACAGACCTGCATCGCCTTCGGTGCCCCGTCTGGATTGACCTAGGCGGGAGTCTGCTCCCACGGAAGCGGCCAGGCGCCACTGGTCACCTGCGTCAGCCAGTTGCAGCAGGACAGCGTCTTGGCATCGGTAATGCGTCCGTCCCGGATGGCCAGCAACACATCGGCCACCGACATGCGATCGACATCCAGAAATTCACCTTCGTCCAGATCACGAACACCGGCCACCAGACCGCGCGCAAAAAAGATGTGAATCACTTCGTTGGAATACCCGATTGCCAGATGCATGCGTCCGGCGTATGCCCACTCCCGGGCCGTATAACCGGTTTCTTCCAGGAGCTCACGCTTGCCGCACACCAGGGGTTGCTCGCCGGGATCGAGCTTGCCGGCCGGAAATTCGGTAATGACTTCGCCCACCGGGTAACGAAACTGGCGCTCGACCACAACGTCGCCGTTATCGTGCAGGGCCACGACGACCACGGCACCGGGATGCAGAATGTATTC
>JBAZPE010000094.1:0-7233 GCA_041648375.1 Burkholderiaceae bacterium
TTCCCTGTTCGATTCAAGTGATCGAACAGCAATCAGAAGAGGATCAGAAGAGGATCAGAAGAGGATCAGAAAAGGATCAGAAAAAGATCGGACACGGACCACACACGGATCGCAGACGGATCAGCCACGGATCGCCCACGGATCAGGCAGCGACAACACAGCGATCAAAACGCATCGAACGGCGATTGAAGCAGGGCGTCTCGCGGTGACTGGGATCAGGGGTTTCCCCTAGAGAAACAACTGGATTGTGGGGCTGCAGGAATATGCCGCCTCCTACAACCCTATCCATAGCGACGGGAAATTGATCGTTTCAATTTTCCGTCAGGAAAATCTGATCCTTCATCATGGCATTCAAACTCAAAGCAAATCGTGCGGCCATCGTTGCTGCCTTGTTGGCCGCGTCATCATGGGCAAACGTCCAGGCGGCGGGCAATCTCCCCCGGGCGATGGACGCGCAGGGTGCAATAGCCCCCACGCCTGACGTGCCGTCCATTGCCTCTATCCTGGACATGGCCGAACAACTCGATCGGAAGCAGCTCCAGAGTCAGTTGAGTCGTGTGAGCGAGCAGCAGAAGGCAGCGTTCAGAGACGCGTTCGCCAGCCTGAGCGACACACAGTTGCGCAGTCTACTCGAGGGCCGCGACATCACGGCGTTGCGCGAGAAGCTCCGCGGTCAGGGCGTCGAGCACGTATTCAAGCGCGGCGCCGACAGCATTGCGGAAGCAGAGCAGGCGCAGCGCCAAGGCCAAACCGATGCGTCCCGCGATCACGCTCAAGCGCGCGGAGAGACGGACGGCAATCGCACGCCTGAGCAGGAGCAGGCCGATCGCTTGAAGCGGATGATCGAGGCCAACCGCGCCCAACTCGCACTTGGAACGCTCTATGCGGCGGTGCCCGGCTCTGTGCTCGCCCTGGGCGACGCCATGGTTGAAACGGCCATGGGCCCCGCCATGCGAAGCGGCGCGGCAGATGGAAAGGGCGTCTGGGGGCGCATGAGCTTGGCCGGCGCACGTCCCATGGTGACCACGGGTTTGAAAACCCCCGCGGGCAGCTTCACCAATGATTCACGCCTGCAGGCGAACACGCTGACAGCGCAATTCGGTATGCCGGCCTTCAGCAATGCGACCACGCGACTGGACGCCACCATCGGCCTGGGCGGCCGGACGATGCAACTGTCGCCCAACCGCAAGAACGATCCTGATCTCAAGACGTACTCGGTTGCGGTGGGCGGCATTCTGCAGCATCGGGCGCCGGCCGACATCGACCTGCGCTTGGGTGCCCAGATTTCCGGTGGTGGTTCTGTGCTGAAGGGGCCGGGCATGGATGCAGCGGGACGCGACTTCGAACAGAAGTTCAAGCACATCGGGCTGGGTCTGCGTGCCGAAGCCAGTCGGGATTTCGCGGTCGGCAGGGGCGTAGTCGTCACGCCGTTGCTGGGTGTGGGTGCCTCCACGGCATGGGTGCGTCAGAACAACGCCAGCACCGACAATAATAATTCGGCCAGTGTCTGGGCATCCACCCGCCTGGCCTACAACCACGCCATGCAGACGGGTCGCACCGCCAGTTTCTGGGTCGAGCCGACCTACATCGCCCAACTCAAGCGCAGCACAACCATCACCACGCAATTCAACGACATCAAGCTCGACATCACCAGCCGCCTGCCGCGAGATCGCGTGGGAGTCCGATTGGGTATGGACCTGCCCATGGGCAAGCAGGCCTCGTTTCAGGCGAGCCTGAGCCGTTTCTGGGGCGTGGGCAGCTCGCGCCAGCAGGACGGTGTCCTGAATCTGGGTTACGTGCACCGCTTCTGAGGAAGGGGGGTGCTAATGAGCGCTAGTGCGGCCCAGTAGCAGGCTCGCAACATCTACGAGGAGTTGGGCGTCATCGCGCCTAACTCCTTGTCTCGTTAGGGAAAATCATGCTAAGATCGGAATCTTGCCATTTTTTGGCAGGTATAGCTTTGGCTACGCAGCACTTTTGATCTTCGTAGCGCGTTCGGGCAGGGGCCGTGTTGGTGCCGCCCGCAGGCGTAAAAAAGGTCTGCATTCAAGTATTGCGCAGCCGGAATAAGTCCCCAAGCGAAGGCCATTACCTTTCGCTTTAATTTAGCCCCGACCAATCGCAGTCGGGAATGGAGAAAACGATGTCGAATCCGACACCCACGCCCGCCGCGTACCGGCTGGGGCTGGTGGGTCGCAAGGTCGGCATGACCCGCATCTTTACCGACGATGGCGAATCCATCCCGGTAACCGTGCTGGACGTGTCCAACAACCGTGTGGCTCAAGTCAAATCGCTGGAATCCGACGGTTACGTCGCGGTTCAACTGGCGTACGGCACCCGTCGCGCTTCCCGCGTGACCAAGCCTGAAACCGGCCACTTCGCCAAAGCTGGCGTTGAAGCAGGTAGCATCCTCAAAGAATTCCGCCTCGACCCCGCCCGTGCTTCCGAGTTCTCGGCAGGCAGCGTCGTCGCCGTGGAAAGCGTGTTCGAAGCCGGCCAACAGGTCGACGTGACGGGCACCACCATCGGTAAAGGCTTCGCCGGCACCATCAAGCGCCACCATTTCGGCTCGCAACGCGCCTCGCACGGTAACTCCCGTTCGCACCGCGTTCCCGGCTCGATCGGCCAAGCGCAAGATCCTGGTCGCGTGTTTCCTGGTAAGCGCATGTCCGGTCACCTCGGTGACGTGCAGCGTACGGTTCAGAATCTGGACGTGGTGCGTGTTGACGCTGAACGCGGTCTGTTGTTGGTCAAGGGCGCTGTCCCCGGCCACGCAGGTGGCGACATCGTTGTCCACCCCGCCATCAAGGCTCCGGCCAAGAAAGGAGCTTAAGTCATGGATCTTCAGCTTCTGAATGACCAAGGTCAATCCAACGCCACGTTCGCCGCTCCCGACACCGTTTTCGGTCGCGACTACAACGAAGCACTGATTCACCAGATCGTCGTGGCCTTCCAGGCCAACGCACGCGGTGGCAATCGTGCTCAGAAAGACCGTGCCGAAGTCAAGCACAGCACGAAAAAGCCGTGGCGCCAAAAGGGCACCGGCCGCGCTCGTGCTGGTATGACGTCCTCGCCGATCTGGCGTGGGGGTGGTCGTGCTTTCCCGAACTCGCCTGACGAGAATTTCTCGCAAAAGGTCAACAAGAAGATGTATCGCGCGGGTATCCGTTCGATCCTCTCCCAGTTGGCTCGCGAAGGCCGTATCTCGGTCGTCGAAGATTTCGCACTGGAATCGCCCAAGACCCGCGACGCAGCTGCCAAGCTGAAGAGCCTGGGCCTGGAATCCGTGCTGATCATCACCGATGCCGTGGACGAAAACGTTTACCTGGCTACGCGCAATCTGCCGCACGTTGCAGTGGTCGAAACGCGTTACGCCGATCCGCTCTCGCTGATTCACTACAAGAAAATTGTGATCACGAAGCAGGCTATCGCCCAATTCGAGGAGTTGCTGGGATGAATGCAGAACGTTTGTTGCAAATCATTCTGGCCCCGATCGTGACCGAAAAGGCCACTTTCGTCGCCGAAAAAAATCAGCAAGTCGCTTTCCGCGTCGTGGATACTGCCACGAAGCCGGAAATCAAGGCTGCCGTCGAACTGCTGTTCAAAGTGCAGGTCGAGTCCGTGCAGGTTCTCAACCGCAAAGGCAAAGTCAAGCGCTTTGGCCGTTTCATGGGTAAGCGCCGTAGTGAGCGCAAGGCTTATGTCTCGCTCAAAGACGGCCAGGAAATCGACTTTGCGGAGGTGATCTAAATGGCCCTCGTAAAACTCAAACCTACCTCACCCGGCCGTCGTGGCATGGTGAAAGTCGTGGCTCCCAATCTCCACAAGGGTGAGCCTTACGCCCCCCTGCTCGAGAAGAAGATCCGCGGCTCGGGCCGTAACAACAATGGCCACATCACTGTGCGCCATCGTGGTGGTGGTCACAAGCAGCATTATCGTGTCATCGATTTCCGTCGCAACAAGGATGGCATTCCTGCTGTCGTTGAGCGTCTGGAATACGACCCCAACCGTACTGCGCACATTGCTTTGCTGTGCTATGCAGATGGCGAGCGTCGCTACATCATTGCGCCGCGTGGCGTGGAAGTCGGCGCCAAGCTGGTTTCGGGTGTAGAAGCGCCCATCCGTGCAGGTAATACCTTGCCCATCCGCAATATCCCGGTGGGTTCGACGATTCACTGCATCGAGATGATCCCCGGCAAGGGCGCGCAAATGGCGCGTTCGGCTGGTGCCTCGGCGGTTCTGCTGGCTCGCGAAGGCGTTTACGCCCAAGTGCGTCTGCGTTCCGGCGAAGTTCGTCGCGTACACATCGAATGCCGTGCCACCATTGGTGAAGTCGGTAATGAAGAACACAGCCTGCGCCAGATCGGCAAGGCCGGTGCAATGCGTTGGCGCGGTATCCGTCCGACCGTTCGTGGCGTGGCCATGAACCCGGTGGATCACCCGCACGGTGGTGGTGAAGGCCGCACCGGCGAAGCTCGCGAGCCGGTCAGCCCATGGGGCACTCCGACGAAGGGTTTCAAGACCCGTCGCAACAAGCGGACGACCAACATGATCGTTCAACGGCGCAAGCGCAAGTAAGGGGCGAACACTATGTCACGTTCTGTCAAGAAAGGTCCGTTTGTAGACGCGCATCTGATCAAGAAGGTCGATGCTGCGGTTGCAAACAAGGACAAGAAGCCGATCAAAACCTGGTCGCGCCGTTCGACGGTGCTGCCCGATTTCATCGGTCTGACCATCGCCGTACACAATGGCCGTCAACACGTTCCCGTTTATATCAACGAGAACATGGTCGGTCACAAGCTCGGCGAATTCGCACTGACCCGTACGTTCAAGGGTCATGCTGCGGACAAGAAGTCGAAGAGGTAAGAGATGGAAACTACTGCCATTATCCGTGGTGTGCATATTTCGGCCCAGAAGACCCGTCTGGTCGCGGACTTGATCCGTGGCAAGTCGGTCGCTCACGCGCTGAACATCCTCACCTTTTCGCCCAAGAAAGCTGCCGTCATCCTGAAAAAGGCTGTCGAGTCGGCAATCGCGAACGCCGAACACAACGACGGCGCAGATATCGACGAACTGAAAGTCACCACGATCTATGTGGACAAGGCTCAGTCGATGAAGCGTTTCTCCGCACGCGCCAAAGGCCGTGGTAACCGTATCGAGAAGCAGACTTGCCACATTGTGGTCAAAGTCGGCGCCTAAGGAGCAACGATGGGTCAGAAAATTCACCCGATTGGGTTCCGTCTCGCGGTATCGCGCAATTGGTCCTCGAAGTGGTATGCCGACGATAAAGAATTCGCCGGTATGCTCGCCGAAGACATTCGCGTGCGCGAATATCTGAAGAAAAAGCTGAAGAGTGCTTCGGTTGGCCGCGTGCTGATCGAGCGTCCCGCCAAGAATGCCCGCATCACCATTTACTCGGCTCGTCCGGGCGTGGTGATCGGCAAGCGTGGCGAAGACATCGAGAATCTGAAGGCTGATCTGCAGCGTCTGATGGGCGTGCCTGTGCACGTGAACATCGAGGAAATCCGCAAGCCGGAAACCGACGCTCAACTGATCGCCGATTCGATCACGCAACAGCTCGAAAAGCGCATCATGTTCCGCCGGGCGATGAAACGCGCCATGCAGAACGCCATGCGTCTGGGTGCCCAGGGCATCAAGATCATGAGCGCTGGTCGACTGAACGGTATCGAGATTGCTCGCACCGAGTGGTATCGCGAAGGCCGTGTGCCGCTGCACACGCTCAAGGCGAACATCGACTACGGTACTTCCGAAGCTCACACCACATACGGCGTGATCGGCGTGAAGGTATGGGTCTACAAGGGTGACATGTTGCCGAATGGCGAAATGCCCCCCGAAGTGAACGTACCTCGCGAAGAAGAGCGCCGCCCCCGCCGTGCCCCGCGTGGTGACCGTCCGGAAGGCGCTCGCGCCGGCCGCCCGGGCGCCCCTGCCGGCCGTGGACGTGGTCCTCGCAAAGCTGATGGTGCCGCTGCGCCGGCGCCTGAAGGAGAATAACCATGCTGCAACCAGCACGTAGAAAATACCGCAAGGACCAGAAAGGCCGTAACACCGGTCTGGCCACGCGCGGCACCGACGTGTCCTTCGGCGAATTTGGCTTGAAATCCACCGACTTCGGTCGGTTGACAGCTCGCCAGATCGAAGCCGCTCGTCGTGCGATCAACCGTCACATGAAGCGTCAAGGTAAAACCTGGATCCGTATTTTTCCGGACAAGCCTATTTCGCAAAAACCTGCCGAAGTCCGTATGGGTAACGGTAAAGGCAACCCGGAATACTGGGTTGCTCAAATTCAGCCGGGCAAAGTGCTGTATGAACTGGGCGGTGTGAGCGAAGAAATCGCGCGCGAAGCGTTCCGTCTGGCTGCTGCCAAGTTGCCGATCCGTACGACGTTTGTTTCGCGTCACATCGGTGCTTAAGGAGCTACTTAAATGAAAGCCAGCGATATCCGTTCCAAGAACGACGCCGAACTGCAAACCGAACTTGAAAGCCTGTTGAAGGCGCAGTTCAGCTTGCGTATGCAGCGCGCGACGCAACAGCTTGCCAACAATAGCCAGCTGGGCAAAGTGCGCAAGGACATTGCGCGCGTGCGCACTGTCATGGCCGAGAAGGCAGGGAAATAATCATGAGCGAAACTCAAAACACCCCCGTCGCCAAACGCCAGCGTACGTTGGTCGGTAAAGTGGTCAGCAACAAGATGGATAAAACCATCGTGGTGCAAGTCGAAAGCCGGGTCAAGCACCCGATTTACGGCAAAGTGATCACGCGCCGCAACAAGTACAAGGCGCATGACGAGCAAAATCAGTACAACGAAGGCGACACCGTCGAAATCGCAGAAGGCCGTCCGCTCTCGCGCTCCAAGTCCTGGAGTGCAGTGCGTCTGGTCGAAGCAGCACGCGTCATCTAAGTTGTTTGAATTGATCGGCAGACCGTTTGCCGATCGATCGAAAAAAAGGCCACCGAATTCATCGGTGGCCTTTTTCTTTGCGGTGTCTTCATGCCTGAACGCGGGCAATTCAGGCGCCGCGCGACACCGTCTGTCAACGCTACAGAACCAGGGCCAGGGCACCGATCTGCAGACCAGTGCCCTAACCCTGATGGCGAGCCAGCGATCCTTTCAGGACCGCTGTACGACTTACACCTGGGTAATGAATTTGGTCACCAGATACCCGTCAAAGGTTTCCGTCCCGCCTTCGCTACCGATACCGCTGTCCTTGA
>JBAZPE010000095.1:0-7194 GCA_041648375.1 Burkholderiaceae bacterium
CGGAAAACCATAGCCCGATACCTGGCCCATACGACAGGCCCTGAAGCATGTTTCTTCCGAGTCCGCCGCCCTGAGTGGCCAGGCCGATGCGCCCGCCATTCAGATCGTGACGAAAGGCTGGGGAGAAGGTCATGCCGATGCGGTCACGTACATTCACGAAACCCGGGCAATTCGGACCATACACGCGCAGGCCTGTCTCACGACAAAGCGTCTGTATCTGCGCCTCGAGCACGCGACCTGATTCGCCTGTTTCGGAGAAGCCGGATGTCATGACGATGGCAAAGGGGATGCCTTTGGCCGCGCATTGCTGCAATACCTCCAGCACCCGGCTGGCGTTGACGATGACCAGTGCGGCATCGATGGGGGCGTCGGGCAGGGCCGCGACCGATGGCCAGCAGGGTGCCTCACCGATATTCTGGTAGGCAGGGTTGACGGCATACACGGTGCCTTCGAGTGCCGAATGAAGTACCAGATTGTCGTAAAGGCGGCGTCCCTGGCTTGCCTCGCGTGCTGAGGCGCCAACTACCACCACGCTGCGTGGCTTGACGAGTCGATCAAGGTCGGGAGGTGGCCTCATGTTGCCGAGTCCGAACGCATGAGCATGGCGAATCGTGCCTGGACCACGACCTCGCCACGCTGATTGACCGCTTCGCGCAGGAACACGACGCGATCGCGCCCCGGCTTGATCTCGCTGACGACATCTTCGACGCTAATGCGCGCATGAATCGTGTCGCCAATGAACGTGGGCTTGGGAAAGCTGACCGTGAGGTCGATCAGGGCGAGCACCATGGGCTCGATCTGTCGATATTCCAGCGTTTGCGTGGTGAGACCTGACAGCACCGACAGCACCAGCAAACCATGGGCAATGCGTTGCCCGAAGCGCGTGGTACTGGCGTAGGCATCGTTGACGTGCAAGCGGTTGTAGTCGCCGGACAGCCCGGCAAAATTCACGATGTCGGTTTCGGTGATGGTTCGACCAGCCGACTCGAATCGCTGGCCGACTTGCCATGCGGCAGAAGAGGATGTCGTATTCATGGTTTTCAGGACGAGTAGCGCCCACCGGTGACGTGCAGCGTCTCGCCAGTGATGAAGCTGGCTCGAGCCGATGACAGGAAGGCGATCGCATCGGCGATATCTTCGACGGCACCCAGGCGCTGCAGCGGCTGGCGCGCAAGGGCATTGGTTTTCAAGGTCTCGTAGGTCGGCAGCGCCCGAATGAGGTCTGTTTCCACGAAGCCGGGGGCAATGGCATTGGCGGTGATGTCGAACTTGCCCAGCTCGAAGGCCAGAGAGCGTGTGAACCCCAGCAAGCCGGCCTTGGCTGCCGAGTAGTTGGTCTGACCCGGGTTGCCCAGATGTGCGCGCGAGGCGATGTTGATGATGCGACCCCAGCGCTTCTCCATCATCGAGGGAATGGCCGCCTTGGTGCAGTAGTAGGCGCCTTTCAGAATGGTGTCCACGACCGAATCCCAGTCGGCCTCGGGCATCTTGGTCAGGTACTTGTCCCGGGTGAAACCGGCGTTGTTGACAAGGATATCGACGCTGCCGAAACGTTCGCACGCAGCAGCGACCAACGCCTGAACCTGCTCGCCGTCGCACACATCGGCCACCTGGCCAAATGCGGTATGGCCGTCGGCCTGTAGCGCCTTGGTGGCTTTTTCCACGGAATCAGGATTGATATCGGTAATGACCACCGATACCCCTTCTCGTGCCAGAGCCTGCGCGGCGGCATAGCCTATGCCACGGCCAGATCCGGTGATCAGCGCTGTTTTGCCCTGTAGGGATAGATCCATTCTCGCTCTCCTCGACTTTTTATTTGTACGACATTTGGGAGAAGTTTACGGAAGCCCGGATTTAATTGCAAATAAATCCGATGTGTCGTTATACTCTTTCGCATACCGTAAAAATATGCGGATACTCAGAACGAGGAGACAACCATGTTGCAGGCTTTGCGCTCGATGACGCTGGTCATCGGACTACTTGCTGGGGGCGTGACCTCGCCCGTTGATGCCGCATCCGACTACCCGAGCAGGCCCGTGCACGTCTATGTAGGATTCGCGCCAGGCGGTGCGACGGACCAACTCGCGCGGCTGTACGCGGCCAAGTTGAGTGAAAAATTCAAGCAGCCTTTTGTCGTTGAAAACAAGGTCGGCGCGGGCGGCAATACCGCCATACAGGCGCTGACTCAGACCGAGCCCGATGGCTACACCATTGCCATGGGCGCCAACTATGTGGCGGCGAATGCCGCGCTCAAGCGCAACCCCTACGACTGGGAGCGTCAGATTGCACCGATTGCCCTGATTGTCTCCACACCGAACGTATTGGTGGTGCCCGCCGATTCACCGCTGTCCAACGTCTCCGATCTGATTGCGGCGGCCAAACGGCCCAATTCGCATCTGACATTCGGATCGGCAGGCGTGGGTTCATCCATCCATCTGGCAGGCGAGTTGTTCAAGACCATGGCCGGCGTGCCGCTGAACCATGTGCCCTATAAAGGCGTGACTCCGGCAGAAATCGATCTGGTGGCTGGCCGCGTGGATCTGATGTTCGGCAGCATCTCAAGCGCCATCCCGCTGGTGAAAGGCGGAAAGCTCAAATTGCTCGCGGTCACCGGCCTGTCGCGCATTGCCGACTATCCGGACGTTCCGACCATTGATGAGTCGGGTTTAAAAGGGTTCGATGTCAGCGCGGTTTACATGCTGATGGGGCCGGCGGGCATTGCGCAGGGCCGGCTCATGCAACTGGCCGACGCGGTCGCGGAAATCAATCGTGATCCGGCCGTTCAGGCTCAGATTGCGCGACTGTATGCCACCGCGCTGGACGGAGGCCCGGACCAGGCGCGTGCGTTTCTCCAGGCCGAAGTCGCCAAATGGGAAGACGTCGTGCGCAAAACCGGTTTGAAGCTGGAATAACTCGCGAACGCTCACCGTCAGGAGTTCATCATGTTCAAGAAAATTTCCTCACTGCTCGCCAGTGCGTTGGCAAGTGCCGTATTCGTTGTGCCGGCCATCGCTGCGCAGGATTACCCCAACCGTCCCCTGCGCATCATTGCACCCAGCTCACCTGGTGGCATCCTGGATCTGAGCAGCCGCCTGATCGCCAAATATCTGTCTGCAAAGCTTGGGCAGCCAGTGCTTGTGGAGAACATGGCCGGAGCGGGCGGCATCATCGGCATGCAGGGACTGCTGCGTGCCGAGCCCGACGGCTACACCCTGGTCATGGGCAGTCTGGGCCCGAACGCGGCGAACTACTCGCTCTACCCGACGTTGCCCTATGCATTGAACGATTTTGCACCCGTCATCAACGTCATCTCCATGCCCAGCATTCTGGTCGTGCACCCCTCGGTGCCGGCGAAGAACCTGGATGAACTGGCCACCTATTCCCGCACACGTTCCGGCGGCGCGTCCATGGCGATATCGACGATGGGTGCATCCAGCCACCTTATCGGGGAGCAGGTGAAAGCGACGCTGAAGATGCCTGCCACCAACATTGTCTACAAGGGCGCATCACCTGCGCTGACCGACCTCGCCGGTGGTCAGGTGGATTTCATGGTGGACAACATGGTGAGTGCGCAACCACTCGTTCAGGCGGGCAGGATCCGCGCGCTGGCCGTGTTCACGCCCGTGCGTAACCCCGCGCTTCCTGATGTGCCCACCGTGGTCGAACTGGGGCATCCGGAACTCGTGGGCGGCACCTGGATCGGGCTGCTGGCGCGCGCCGGCACGCCGGCACCCATCGTGGAAAAGCTCAACAAAGCACTGAACGATGTCCTGACCGATCCAGAGGTCAAGGACACCTTTCAGAAGCAGGGCGGCACACCGATCGGCGGCAGCCCGGCGCAGTTCGACACCTTCATCCGCGACGAGCAGCAGCGGTGGGCGAAGGTGATCCGGCAAGCCAACATCAAGGTGGAATAGAGACGATGGCAATCAGCCCTCAACAATTGCGAGACTGGCCTTTCAAGACCCGAGAGGATAGCTACGGTGTGCGAGACAGCATGCTGTACGCCTTGGGTCTGGGCTACGGCAACGATCCATGCCGCGAGGATGAGATCCCGTTTGTGCACGAGGACGACACGCGAGCCGTACCGACCCTGCTGGCTGCCATGGGTGCGCCGGGCGCCTGGGCAACCGATCCGGGCACGGGGATCGATTGGCTGCGTATCCTGCATGGTGAGCATCGCATGCGCTTTCATCGCGGGGTGCGCGCAAGCGACACGCTGCGCAGCCGCACCCGCGTCACGCATGTGGTGGACAAGGGCGCAGGCAAAGGTGCGCTGGTGGTGACCACGCGTGACATCAGCGACGCGGCCACGGATGACCCCGTTGCGACGGTCGAGCACGTGTCGTTCTGCAGGTCCGACGGGGGCTTCGGGCCGGCCGATGAACCGCTGCCCGCCTTGCCGGCGGTACCTGGTCGCGCGGCAGACATGGAGGTCGACCTGCCCACGATTTCGCAGGCCGCGCTGCTCTATCGGCTCAATGGCGATTTCAATCCCATTCATGCCTTGCCCGCCAAGGCTCGTGAGGCGGGTTTCGATCGTCCGATCCTGCACGGATTGTGCACCTACGGCATGGCGGCCCGCGCGTTGATCCGCGCCTGCTGCGAGCAGCGGCCCGAGCGGCTGCGCTATTTTGCACTACGTTTCTCGGCACCGGTCTTTCCGGGCGAGACCCTGAGCGTGCAGATCTGGCGCGATGGCCCTCAAGTGCAGTTCCAGGCTCGGGTGCGCGAGCGCGATGTGGTCGTTCTGAGCCACGGCGTGGCGGAAATTGATGAGGCTACGGCATGAGCCTGATGAACACGACCGAGGCCCTGGCGAGCGATTGTCCCTTGGCGCGCTTTGCTCGCGAACGGCCCCATGAGGTGGCCTTGCGACTGATTCCATCTGATCAGCGCGTGACCTGGCGTGAACTCGAGCAGCGCAGCCGTCGGTGTGCGGCGGCACTTCAGGCGGCCGGGCTGGCGCCAGGCGATGTGGTGGCCATCTTTCTGGAAAACCACGTTCGCTATTTCGAACTCCTGTGGGGGGCGCAGCGTGCCGGCCTGTATTACGTCACCATCAGCCGCCACCTCAAGCAGGAGGAAATGCAATATATCGTGAGTGACTCAGGCGCACGGGTGGTGTTCTGCTCGGCGCAGACGCTCGCGCAGGTGTCGGTCGAATCCCTGTCCAATCGTGGCGCGATCTGCGTGTCGATGGACGGTTCCGCAAGCGGCGTGATGGCTTACGACGCGTGGGTGGCTGGCGTTGCCGCCGATGTTGTCCTGCCTGACGTACCCGAAGGCACCGATTTCTGCTATTCATCGGGCACCACCGGTGTGCCCAAGGGGATCAAACGCCCGCTGGCCAACGCCAACCGCTACTTCAATGCCACGCCCTCGCCTCGGATGCAATGGAAGTCGTTTGACGTCAATACGGTTTTTCTCAGCACCGCCCCGTTCTATCACACCGCGCCCGTGCGATGGAATATGGCGGTGCTGGGCAGTGGCGGAACCTGCATCATGATGGAGAAGTTCGAGCCGCAGGCGGCGCTGGCGGCCATACAGACCTATGGGGTCACGCATGCGCAGTGGGTGCCGACCATGTTCGTGCGCCTGCTTCGGCTGCCCGAGCCCGTTCGCCTGCAGTACGACGTGTCGTCCTTGCGCTATGCCATCCACGCCGCTGCGCCGTGCCCGCAGCACATCAAGCGTCAGATGATCGACTGGTGGGGGCCGGTGCTCTATGAGTTCTATAGCGGCACCGAACTGGTGGGCCGAACCTCGCTGGACAGCCATGAATGGTTGGCTCATCCTGGCTCGGTCGGGCGCCCCGAGTTCGGTGAGGTGCACATCGTGGACGATGCGGGCACGCCGTTGCCCACCGGGCAGAGCGGCATCATCTACTTTTCGGGCGGAGGTCGTTTCCAATATCACAACGACCCCGACAAGACACGCCAGGCCTACGATTCGCGGGGATGGGCCACCTATGGGGACATCGGTTACCTGGACGAAGATGGCTTTCTGTACCTGACCGACAGGGTTGCCAACACCATCGTCTCGGGCGGCGTCAATATCTATCCGCAGGAGGCCGAGAATCGCCTGCTGGCGCATCCGGCCGTGCATGACGTGGCCGTGGTGGGCGTGCCCAACGTGGAGTTCGGCGAAGAAGTGAGAGCCGTGGTGCAACTGCGCGACCCCGCCCAGGCCAGTGCCGACATGGCGCAGGCATTGATCGCGTTCTGCCGCGACGGTATGTCGCACATCAAGTGCCCCAGCGGCGTGGATTTCGTGACCGAACTGCCGCGCACTGACACGGGCAAGCTGCTCAAGCGTCTGGTCAAGCAACGTTACTGGCCCGATGGTGTGGGCATTGCCAAATAAAAGGAGTGACTGATGAGAGATCGATCCAAGGCGCTGGCGGCGCGCGCACGGTTGTTTTCGGCCGACCACCAGCTGTATCGCGACAACGTGGCCAGATTTCTTGCGGCCGAGGTCGTGCCGCATCACGCGCAGTGGGAGCGCGACGGGCACGTCCCGCGTGATCTCTGGCGGCGCGCCGGCGCGGCCGGCCTGCTGTTGCCCAGCGCGCCGGAAGCCTATGGTGGCGGCGGTGGCGACTTTCTGCACACCATCATCGTTGTGGAAGAAATCGCCGCCGCATTGACCAGTGGCATCGGTGGCTTCACCACGCATTCGGACATCATTGCACCCTATCTGGTGAACTTCGGCACCCACGAGCAGAAGACCGCCTATCTGCCCGGCATGGCGCAAGGCGAGATTGTCGCGTCGATCGCCATGACAGAACCAGGTGCCGGAAGCGATCTGAAGAACATCCGCACGCAGGCCATCAAGACGGCAGACGGGTATGTCATCAACGGGCAAAAGACATTCATCACCAATGGTTATCACGCCGATGTCGTGATTGTGGTGGCCAAGACCGACCCGGCAGCCGGTGCGCGCGGCATCAGTCTGTTCTGTGTCGATACCCGCACGCCCGGTTTCAAGCGCGGCCGCCTGCTGGACAAGATCGGCCAGAAGGCGCAGGACACGTGCGAGCTTTTCTTTGAGGACATGCTGGTCGGGCATGACACGCTCTTGGGCGAGGAGAACAAGGGCTTCGGGTATCTGATGAAGGAGCTTGTGCGTGAGCGCCTGATGATTGCCGTGCGCTGTGCGAGCGCGCTCGAAGTCGCGCTGGATATGACCATC
>JBAZPE010000096.1:0-7177 GCA_041648375.1 Burkholderiaceae bacterium
GAAATAGAACCCATGGCCATCGGCCGCAATTTCCTGGTGAAGATCAACGCCAATATCGGCAACTCCGCTGTCAGCTCGAGCATCAGCGAAGAAGTCGAAAAGATGACCTGGGCGATTCGGTGGGGCGGCGATACCGTCATGGACCTGTCCACCGGCAAGCACATTCACGAAACACGTGAATGGATCATCCGCAATTCGCCTGTGCCCATCGGCACGGTGCCGATCTATCAGGCTCTGGAAAAGGTCAACGGCAAGGCTGAAGACCTGACCTGGGAAATCTTCCGCGACACCCTGATCGAACAGGCCGAACAAGGTGTGGACTATTTCACGATTCACGCCGGCGTGCGCCTGCCGTTCATCCCCATGACCGCCGATCGCATGACCGGAATCGTGTCGCGCGGGGGCTCCATCATGGCGAAGTGGTGTCTGGCGCATCACAAGGAAAGCTTCCTGTACGAGCGCTTCGAAGACATCTGCGAAATCATGAAGGCCTATGACGTAAGCTTCTCCCTGGGCGATGGCTTGCGTCCCGGTTCGGCCTACGATGCCAACGACGAAGCGCAATTCGCTGAACTGAAGACGCTGGGCGAGCTCACGCAAGTGGCGTGGAAGCATGATGTGCAGGTCATGATCGAAGGCCCGGGCCATGTGCCGATGCAGATGATCAAGGAAAACATGGATCTGCAACTCGAGCACTGTCATGAAGCGCCGTTCTATACCCTGGGCCCGCTGACCACCGACATTGCACCGGGCTATGACCACATCACGTCGGGCATCGGTGCCGCGCTGATCGGCTGGTATGGCACCGCCATGCTCTGTTATGTCACGCCCAAGGAGCATCTGGGCCTGCCCAACAAGAAGGATGTGAAAGACGGCATCATCACCTACAAGATTGCCGCGCACGCGGCCGATCTGGCCAAGGGCCATCCTGGGTCGGCCATACGCGACAACGCCCTGTCCAAGGCACGCTTCGAGTTCCGCTGGGACGATCAGTTCAATCTGGGCCTCGATCCCGACACCGCGCGCGAGTTCCATGACGAAACCCTGCCCAAGGACTCCATGAAGGTCGCCCACTTCTGCTCGATGTGCGGCCCGCACTTCTGCAGCATGAAGATCACGCAGGACGTGCGCGAATATGCCGAGGCTCAGAAGTTGAATGCGCAGGAAGCGCTCGCGCACGGCATGCAGGAGAAGGCGGTCGAATTCGTGAAGAAGGGCAGCGCCCTGTATCACCAGCAGTAAGCGCGCACTCGCGCACCCAAAGCCCTTGCAGCCTCGCACCACGCGGGCGCTGCAAGGGCTTTTTCCTGGCTGTCTTTGTCACGGTTGACAGGCCTGGACCTCGCCGTACACCCATACTCGTTGATCAACTGCCCCTCGCGAGGGCTTGACCAAATTTCGTTTATAAACGAGTATTGCATGTATCGGATCGAGCATTACCTTGAGCCAGTTATTCAGAGGGACGTCTATACATGTTGGCTCGGGAATCTGCGCGATTGGCAGGCAAAAGTGGCGATTGTCCGTCGCGTCGCTCGCCTGGCCAACGGCCACTTCGGCGATCATAAATTCTGCCGGGATGGTGTCTGGGCGCTGCGCATCGACAGTGGACCAGGCTACCGAGTCTATTACGCCATGTGTAATGACAGATTGATCCTGTTGCTGTGTGCAGGCACCAAACGCACCCAGCAGGCCGACATTGCCATCGCAGTTCAGCGATGGCGGCGCTACCGAACAAGAGGAAATGATGAGAAGCAGACCACATGACGAGGCCATGGCCGAACTCTATCGCGAAGACCCTGCGTTTGCGCTGGAAGTGATCAACGCGATTCTGGAAGACGGGGATCAGGCAGAACTGTTGATCGTTCTGCGTCACATGACACATGCATTCGGGGGCGTTCAGGTCGTCGCGCAACAAGCGCGCTTGAACCCCACGCAGATCTATCGCACGCTGTCATCCAAAGGCAATCCCGCCCTGGGCAGCTTCACTGCAATTTTGAAAGCGATGGGGCTTCGGCTGGCGATCGTCCCGGCGGTGCCGAGCCATCGAGCAGCATCACCAGCTTGAAATCCGGGTGCGTGGCCAGGCGGAAGGTGGTTTGCTGAAAGTTCAGGCGCCCCCACTGGGCATGATCGAAGCCACGCGCGCCGCCCTCGCGTTCCACCACGGCATGCCGTGTCCACCAGTGCGCAAACGTGCTGCTTTCGCGCACCAGCGTATCCACCACGGCAAACACATCCGCCTCATCCAGATGCGCACCCGCATCGGCGCGAAACTCGGCCACGACACGCCGCGCGCGCTGATCCCAATCGACCACCAGCCGGCGTGCCAGGTCATTGCGAAAGATGAAGGTGAGCAGATTCGGGGTGGCGTCCTGGCTGGGCCAGTGCTCGAACAGCTGATCCATGGCATCGTTGAAGGCCAGCACGTTCCAGCAGCGATCCAGCACATAGGCCGGCGCATTGATGGCGTCCACACAAGCGCGCAGCAGCGCCTGCGATTCGGGCGCATCGTCACGCGGCTGCTGGGGGTCGGTGCATTCGGCCAGATCAAACAGGTAGGCGCGCTCGGCGCGCGATAACTGCAGCACGGTCGCCAGCCGCGCCCACACCGAAGGCGAGACGCTGACTTCGCGCCCCTGCTCGATCCAGGTGTACCAGGTGACGCTGATATCGCTGAGCTGCGCCACTTCCTCGCGCCGCAGACCCGGCGTGCGCCGCCGCGCGCCGTCGGGCAGGCCCGCACGCTGCGGTGTCATGTTGGCGCGGGCACTGCGAATGAAGGCCCCGAGCGCCTGCCGACGCAGCGACGAACCTTCGAGATCGGCGTCTTTGCCGATCATCCCAGGCTGCTGCTCAAAGTACGCCGCACGTCGTCTTCCCGACGCTCGCTGCGCGCGACGTAATCGGCAAACTGATCGTCGCCGATCAAGCCCACGTTGAAGTACTGCGACTTCGGATGGCTGAAATAAAAGCCGGATACGCTGGATGCCGGCATCATGGCGTAGCTCTCGGTCAGCATCATGCCGATATCACCGCAGTCCAGCACGTCGAACATCGGTTTCTTGACCACGTGTTCGGGGCAGGCCGGATAGCCCGGCGCCGGACGAATGCCCACATACTTCTCGGCAATCAGGTCCTCGTTGCTCAGCGCTTCATCAGAAGCATAGCCCCACAGGTCGCGTCGCACGCGGGCATGCAGACATTCCGCGAAGCCTTCTGCAAAACGATCGGCCAGGGCCTTGAGCATGATGCTGGAGTAGTCGTCCATGGCCGCTTCGAACTGGGCTTCCTTTTTTTCGATGCCCAGGCCACCGGTCACGGCGAACATGCCGATGTAATCCGCCACACCCGAGGACTTGGGCGCAATGAAATCGGCCAGGCACTTGTTCTCCACCCCCTCGCGCTTGGCACCCTGCTGGCGCAGGTTGCGCCATGTCAGCAGCACCTCGCTGCGGGTTTCATCGGTGTAGATTTCGATGTCTTCTTCGTTCACGCTGTTGGCGGGGTAAAAGCCCACGACGCCATTTGCTGTCAGCCAGCGATTGTCGATGATCTTGCGCAGCATCGCCTGCGCATCTTCATAGACCTTCTTCGCCTGTTCACCGACGACCTTGTCTTCCAGAATCGCGGGGAATTGACCGAACAGGCTCCACGTCTGGAACAGGGGCGTCCAGTCGATATAGCGGGCAATGTCTGCCAGGTCGTAATTCTTGAAGGTGCGCCGGCCGATGAACTTCGGACGTGGCGGTGTGTAGGCCGACCAGTCGATCGCAGGCTTGGTCTTGCGCGCGTCCGAAAGAGGCAGCAACGGGGTGGCCTTGCGATTGGCATGGCGCCGCCGCACGTCGTCATATTCCGATTTGATCTCGTCCAGATACGCCTGCGACTGATCGGACACCAGATTGGTGGCCACGCCCACGCTGCGGCTGGCATCGGGCACATAGATGACCGGACCATCATAGTGCGGGGCGATTTTCACTGCGGTGTGCACGCGACTGGTGGTGGCCCCGCCGATCAGCAGCGGCATCTTGCGTTCGCGGAAGTAATCGTCACGCTGCATCTCGGCGGCCACATAGGCCATCTCTTCCAGGCTGGGCGTGATCAGACCCGACAGGCCGATGATGTCCACCTTCTCCTGCTTGGCCGTCTCCAGGATCTTCGCGCACGGCACCATCACGCCCATGTTCACGACTTCGAAGTTGTTGCACTGCAGAACCACCGATACGATGTTCTTGCCGATGTCATGCACGTCGCCTTTGACGGTGGCAATGACGATTTTCCCTTTGGCGCGCACGTCGCCACCCGCGGCTTCGATCTGGCGCTTCTCTTCTTCGATGAACGGAATGAGGTGGGCCACGGCCTGCTTCATCACGCGCGCAGACTTCACCACCTGGGGCAGGAACATCTTGCCCGCGCCGAAAAGGTCACCGACGATGTTCATGCCGTCCATCAGCGGGCCTTCGATCACTTCGATCGGACGCCCGCCACGATCGGCGATCTTCTGGCGCACCTCTTCGGTATCCTCGGTGATGAACGCGGTGATGCCGGACACCAGCGCATGAGAGAGACGTTTTTCAACCGACTGTTCGCGCCAGGTCAGGTCTTCTTCCCGTTTGCTGCCGGCGCCTTTGACCGTTTCCGCCTTCTGCACCAGCCGCTCGGTGGGGGTGCGCTCGTCGGCGGGATCGGTTTTGCCCACGGGCTCCTGGCGATCGAGGATGACGTCTTCGACCAGATTGCGAAGCTCCGTATCAAGATCGGCATACACCCCAAGCTGACCTGCATTGACGATGCCCATCGTCATGCCTTCCTGCACCGCGTAATACAGGAACACCGTGTGGATCGCCTCGCGCATCTGTTCGTTGCCGCGGAACGAGAAGCTGACGTTGGACACACCGCCCGAGATGCGGGCGTGAGGCAGGTTGTCGCGAATCCAGCGGGTGCCTTCGATGAAGTCCACCGCATAGTGATTGTGTTCGTCGATCCCGGTCGCCACGGCGAACACGTTGGGATCGAAGATGATGTCTTCAGGTGGGAAACCCACCTCGTCGACCAACAGGTCGTAAGCGCGCCGGCAGATGTCCTTGCGGCGTTGCAGGGTGTCGGCCTGACCATCCTGGTCGAACGCCATGACGACGATGGCCGCCCCATAGCGGCGGCACAATCGCGCATGCGTCAGGAACGGCTCGACCCCTTCTTTCATGGAAATCGAGTTCACCACGGGCTTGCCCTGCACGCACTTCAGACCCGCCTCGATCACTTCCCACTTGGAACTGTCGATCATGACCGGCACGCGCGCGATGTCAGGCTCGGAGGCGATCAGGTTCAGGAATCTCGGCATGCAGGCCACCGAATCCAGCATGGCCTCGTCCATGTTGATGTCGATGATCTGGGCGCCGTTTTCCACTTGCTGGCGGGCAACTGTCAGGGCCTCGTCGTACTTCTCTTCGCGAATCAGGCGCGCGAACATCTTGCTGCCCGTCACGTTGGTGCGCTCGCCCACGTTCACGAACAGGGTGTCCTCGTCGATGTTCAATGCCTCCAGCCCCGAGAGCCGCGTCTTGATCGCAATCTCGGGCACGACGCGGGTGGGCAGATTGCCGACCTTGTCGGCAATGGCACGGATGTGATCGGGCGTGGTGCCGCAACAGCCCCCGGACATGTTCACCAGCCCGGCGCGTGCGAACTCTTCGAGCAGCGCCGAGGTGTCGGCAGGCGTCTCGTCAAAGCCGGTGTCGCTCATGGGGTTGGGTAAGCCGGCATTGGGATAGACGCACACATAGGTGTCACAGATCTTGGCCAGCTCGGCGATGTAGGGGCGCATCAGGGCCGCACCCAGCGCACAGTTCAGGCCGATGGTCACCGGGCGCGCGTGGCGCACCGAATTCCAGAAAGCCTCCACGGTCTGGCCCGACAGAATGCGGCCCGACGCATCGGTGACCGTGCCCGAGATCATGACGGGCAGGCGCACGCCGCGCTGCTCGAACACCTCTTCCACGGCGAAAATCGCAGCCTTGGCGTTCAGGGTGTCGAAAATGGTTTCGATAAGGACGATGTCGATGCCGCCATCCAGCAGACCTTCGAGCTGCTCGACATAGGCGACGCGCAGTTGGTCGAACGTGACATTGCGGGCACCCGGGTCATTCACGTCGGGTGAGATCGAGGCGGTCTTGGGTTGAGGGCCCAAGGCCCCCGCCACGAAGCGCGGGCGTTCGGGCGTGCTGAATTCGTCGCAGGCCTGGCGCGCGATGCGTGCCGATTCGACGTTCAGTTCGTAGGCCAGTTCGGGAAGATCGTAATCCCCTTGCGCGATGGAGGTGGCACCAAAGGTGTTGGTCTCCAGCACGTCGGCACCGGCCGCCAGATACTGGCGATGAATATCGAGAATGACGTCGGGTCGCACCAGCGAGAGCAATTCGTTGTCGCCTTTGACATCTTTGTGATGGTCGGCAAAACGTGTGCCGCGAAAGTCTGCCTCGCCCAGTTTGAATTGCTGGATCATGGTGCCCATGGCGCCGTCCAGCACCAGAATGCGCTCGGCCAGGGCGCGCACGAAATCGGCGCCATGGGTGTATTGATCGATCGGATAGGGCAAGGCGGGATAAGACACGGAAATCCTGGAATGAACGGCCCGAAATGAGCGGGTGTGGCAAAAAAGCTGCCCGAGCGTGAACGCGCGCGCGTAAATAGTAACAAACCCCGGTTTGCCGACTTACCTCGTGATACATTCGTGTCGCTTCGGTGCTTCAGACGACGACCAGCGGCCAGGGCGGCCGCCAAGGGATCGGGCTGGAGTTAAACGGGAAACAGGAAAGTGAACGGCACCCGCGCTGCGCCATCTGCAGCCACCCACGGCGCCGAGCTTCACCTGTGCTGCCCCCGCAACGGTGACCGCGCCTTCTGGCGCGCCAGCCCGATACCGGCCGAAACGACCCGGATCCTCTGGCTATTGCCGAGGCTGCCGGATATTCGTGAACGACGTGCGGGGTCGCGCGTCACCACCCAGGCATCTTTATGACTTCCCGTGTATTTCCCCTCTTCGCAGGCGCGATCGCCTGCGCCGCACCCGTATGGGCTGGCGCGCAGACTGCGCCCGTTTCCCAACTGGACACCATCGTGGTGACCGCCAGCCGTATCGACCAGGAGGCCAGGAACGTGCTGGGCGATGTGACGGTCA
>JBAZPE010000097.1:0-7160 GCA_041648375.1 Burkholderiaceae bacterium
GCGGCGTTCGCTGAGATTGCTCTCTGGCGGGATGTGTCTGGGGGCCGTGGCGTCCGTGTTGCGGGTGTGGGGCGATTTCCTGGGGCTCTCGCCCTATCTCGTACTGAACACCGTGACCCAGACTGAAGTGCTCGGCCCGATGCGCCGGGAATCGGTCATGCTGGCGACCCTGGGCTATGGCGTTCTGTATGCGGTGTTGATGACCGCCTTTTTCGTGATGCTGTTCCACGCTGCGCGTTACGGCGTCGTTCCCGTACGTCGCGTGGGGAGAAAACCATGATCGAAGCGCTCGCCGCCTCCATGGGCCTGGCGCCTACCGAGCCCTCGTTCTGGATGCCGCTGGCGTTCATGACGCTGCTTGCGTTGATCATTGCCGCTGGCATCGTGATGGATGGCTTCGATATCGGGGTCGGCATCCTGGTGGGATGGGCGCCCCAACAGGAGCGTGGCCGCATGATGGGGCTGCTCAGCCCCTGGCGCGATGCCAACGAGTTCTGGCTGTTACTGGGCCTGGGGCTGTTCGCCGCCGCCTTTCCGTTCGCATGGGGTGTGGTGCTGGGCAAGCTGTTCGGGCCGCTGACCCTGATGGTGCTGGGTGCCGTGCTGCGCTCGGTATCGTTCGAGTTTCGCATTCGGGCGTCTCAGGAACACAAGGCGCGCTGGGTCATGGGTTTTTGCCTGGGTTCCATCATGACGGCGCTGGGGCAGGGCATGGCATTGGGCCGCATTGCGACGGGCTTTCAGACGGTGTCGGGCTACGGCTGGTTCACCGCCTTCGTGGGCCTGTGTGCCGTGGCCACTTACGTGCTGCTGGGCGCGACCTGGCTCGTGATGCGGGTGCGGGGCGATCTGCAGCAGCGTGCCGCAGGCTGGGCGCGGCATGCCGTGAGGTGGACGGCTGCCGGCATGGTCGCCATTTCGGTCACCCTCGGTCTGGCCAACGCCGGCATCTTCTACAAGTGGAGCAATCTGCAGCATCTCAGCGTGGCCGTGCTGATCTGGCTGGGCATGCTGGGTTGCTTCGTGACGGCAGAAATGGTGCTCAGCCGGCTGCCGGGTCGCTCGGCCACGCTCAGCGCTGTGCCGTTCGTGCTGTGTGGCGTGCTGGTGATCCTGATGCTGGGCGCCCTGGCGTTCAGCCTGTTCCCCTATGTCGTTCTTGACGATCTCACGCTGTGGGATGCCGCAGCCGCCGACGATTCTTTGCGCCTGCTGCTGGTGGGCACCGGTGTGGCGCTACCTGTTGCGCTGGTCTTCAACCTGCTGGCCTATCGCAGCGTGTTCGGTCAGGCCCGCAACGATCCACAGTAAAGCCGTGCGCAGTGTGCCGGCGCATGCCGACGCGGCGCAGGCCCACCTTGGTGCGCAGCCCACCCACCGGCTGATCACGCGTTCAGGTCATCCTCTGATAACAGGGGGATGCGCACCGTCACGATCAGCCCACCGTGGTCCGCGTTGTCCAGAGCAAGTGTGCCGGCATGGGCACGGGCAATGGCATCGCACAGGGCCAGTCCCAGGCCCACGCTGCCGGTGCGGGTGCGGGCCTGATCCAGCCGGGCGAAGGGGCGCATGGCCTCTTCCCGGCGCTCGGCGGCAATGCCCGGGCCGTGATCGGTCACCTGCAGGCATGCGTATCCCGCGACCTGCGCAAGCGTCACCTCGATGGGCGGGGCGCCATGGTTCAAGGCGTTGCCCACCATGTTGTCCAGCAGTCGGGCCAGCGCCACGGCATCGCCGCGCACCGTCAAGGCCGCATCGGTGTGCACGGTCAGCGAGACCGGGCTGCCGGCACCGGTCCAGGCAGCCACGCGCTCGGGCAACCACTCTCGCAGTGGAATAGGCTCGAACCGATACGCGCCCGGGTCGGTGCCACGCACGAATCCGATGAATTGATCGACCATGCGCTGCATGTCCTGCAGATCGCGTCGCAGCCCATCCTTCAGGGTGGGATCTTCCGCCATTTCGATGCGCAGCCACATGCGCGAGAGCGGCCCCTTCAAATCATGGGGCAGGCCGGCCAGCAGCGTGCGTCTGACCGATTCGGCTTCCGCCAGCGAGTCGAGCATGGCATTGAAGCGCTCGCCCAGCGCCCGAGTCTCGCTGGGTCCGGCGGGGGAGACGCGCTGGGGCTGCCCGGCGGCCAGCCGGTCGGCCGCCTCGGCCAGCCGGGTCAGGGGGCGCGCAATGTGCCAGGAAAATCCGGCTGCCAGCACCAGCACAATGCCCAGGCCGGCAATCCACACCGCGATGATCGGTGCCGACACGGAAGGCTCCAGGCGGTCCAGCGGGATGACCAGCCACTCGCGCAGCGAGGGCGTGTCTTCGGCACCGGGGTTGGGTGCCAGGGAAATGAACATTTCGGGGCGCGGGCCGCGCGACAGCGCCACGCGCGTGCCGTCATTGAGTTGCTGGTTCATGCGCATCACGAGATCATGCATGCTGCGCCGAACATCATCGGGTGGTGGCGGGGGCGGAGGGCGATCGCGCCCGGGCCCGGGTGCTCGCCAGGGGCGCTGCAACTGGGCTTCGGCCGGCAAGACACGCGACCACAGCCGCCATTGATTCTGCGAGGCCTGGCGCACGAAGTCTGCGCGATCTTCGGCCGGCACCTGCGAGACCGCCGCGCGCAGCGTCCGGATGGTGGTGACGATATAGTTCAGCGCCACATCTTCCATGAACCGGGATTGGTAGTAGGACGCCGTGGCAACCGTGGTGCCGTGGGCCAGCAGCACGGTGCCCAGAATCACCAGAGTCATGCGAGCCCGCAGTGAAGCAGGCAGCCATTTGCGCCAGCCGCTCACGGTGAAAATCGGTAACCGATGCCCCACACGGTCTGAATCCAGCGCGGCTGCTTGGGATCGACCTCGATGGCCCGGCGCAGCCTGAGGATGGCAATGTCGATGGCGCGATCGTTGCGTTCACCGGCATCGTCGTCGCGCGCCAGTGCCAGCAAACGCTCGCGTGAGAGCGGCTTGCCCGGGTTTTTCACCAGGGCTTCCAGCAGATTGATCTCGCCGCCGGTCAGCCGCACCGTCTGGCCGTCACGCAGCAGTTGGCGCTGGGCGGGATCGAACACGAAGGGCCCGAAATTGACGGGGTTGTCGCGTGTCAGTGCCGACGGGCCACGTTTGCGACGCAGCACGGCTTCAATGCGGGCCAGCAATTCACGTGGGTCGAACGGCTTGCCCAGATAATCATCGGCGCCTGCCTCCAGGCCGATGATCCGGTCCACGGCCTCATCGCGTGCCGTCAACAGCACCACCGGGATGTCCTCGCCCTGTTCACGCAGGCGTCGGCAGGCGTCGGCACCGTCACCGCCAGGCAGCATGCGATCCAGCACCAGCAGATCGGGCGCGTAGCGCACGATGCGCTCGTTCAGATCGGTGGCGTCGGGCGCAAGCAGCGTGTCGTAGCCGTGACGGTTGAGGTAGTCGGCCAGAAGCTGACGCAACGCCGGGTCGTCATCGACGACCAGCACTTTGGTGTGTGGGGAGTCCATATCGACATCATCACCGCTAGTCACGTGCGGAGCAAGCGCCGGAAATCATTTGAAATAGGGAGGGCGCGTTTCCTATCCCTGCCTGATCGCGCTAAACTTTTGATGTGAAATCAGAATTTACGCCGTCACCGGTAGGCCCCGAGCCTGGGACCCGTTCCATTTTCTGGCGTGCATCCCTGGCGGGTGTGGTCGCCCTGGCGCTGTGCGCGCCCGCAATGGCTGCCGAGGTCTCCATTGCCCACACCGGTCCCGCACCGATCGAGGCGGCCGACAGTCTCGTGTCTCCCGATGCCTCAGCCTATTGGCCTCAAGCTCCAGCGAACCGCGTGCACGGGATCGCGCGCATTGCGCCGGTTCAGGCAGTGCCCGTCACCGCGCCTGTCGCGCTGGATGCCCAAGTCGAAGTCCCGACGCTGGTCAGCCAATGCGCCTTGCTCGCTGACGAAGGGGGGGTGTCGGGCGTGTCCCTGGATGTCACCGATCCCTGGGACAAGCTGCTGATCGAAAAATGTGCCGAGCAGGAAAACGGCTGGATGGTGGCGTCTCGGGCGCCCGAACCCGTGTATGTGCTGGGTCTGCAGACTCAGCCCCGGCCGGTCATGACCGCCAGTGGCACGCTGGACTACAAGCCTGCCGGTCGCAAACCCATCCTGCGCCCGCTGGCCTCACGATCGGGCACCCAGTACACCGAACGCAACATCGTGCGGCGCCAGGCCGATGGGCCTTCTGTTGCCTTCGGCAGCGTGCTCACGCGTGCGCCTGCCTGGACCGATGCCACGCGCATCGGTGGCGTGCAACTGTCCAACTGGCGCGATTCCAGCAACGGCCTGGTCGCGCCGGGCGAGTTCGGCTATTCGTCGATGGTCGGCGTGCTGGATTACACCGACGTGGCCGCCACATCGGGTGGCTACCAGTATGGTGCAACGGTAGGCAGCAGCAGTCTGCGCTATGGTCTCACGCGTGACCTGACGCTGGAGAGTCATCTGGAAGCCGCCCCGTCCCTGTCTGCCGTGGGGATGGGATCGTCCTATTCGCTGGGCGACATGGGTGTGCTGCAGGCAGGGGCCACGCAAAGTGCGCACGAGGCCACCACCGCCGTGCGTACCCGGCTGGGGTATTCGGTCAGCGTGGCTGGTCTGGTCGATGTGGGCTATACCAACGAGCAGATCGGAGCCGGTTACAACGATCTGGCCGATTACCGCAGCGGCGCCGCGCCCGAGAACCAGGTTCGCAACGCGATCTCGGCGGGTGTGCCCATGGGACGCTATGGCACGCTTTCCGGCACCTACTCCGGGCGCCGGGGCAGTTCGGGCTATGTCGAGCGGCGCTATGGTTTCAATCATCAGGTCGATCTCTCCAACACGGTCGCCATGGGCCTGGGCGCCGACCGCGATTCAGTCTCCGGCGACTACGCGATGCACATGACGCTGGCCATGCCGGTCGATGCATTTCTCGGCCGTCTGGGGCTGTATCGGTAACTGCGCATGGCGGTGCGCGTGTGGCGTACTAAAATGCCTCTCCATGAATCACAGGCAAACATTCCATGGCTGATACACGGGCTCTGCACGTCCTTCAGCACATCTTCGGCTACGACAGCTTTCGCAGCAATCAGTCAGACATCGTTGACCACGTCATCGCCGGCGGCGATGCGCTCGTCCTCATGCCTACGGGCGGAGGCAAGTCGCTCTGCTATCAGGTGCCTGCCCTGGTGCGCGAGGGCACGGGCATCGTCGTCTCGCCCCTGATCGCCCTGATGCAGGACCAGGTCGATGCCTTGCTTGAACTCGGGGTGCGTGCAGCGTTCCTGAACTCCACACAGGATCGTCAGGTCGCACGCGCGGTCGAACAGGACTTTCTGGAAGGGCGGCTCGATCTGCTGTATGTGGCGCCTGAGCGCCTGCTCACCGATCGCTGCCTCAGCATGCTCGAACGAGGCCGCATCGCGCTGTTCGCCATCGACGAGGCCCATTGCGTGTCGCAGTGGGGCCACGACTTCAGGCCGGAATACCTGGGTCTGTCGATGCTGCACGAGCGCTGGCCAGATGTGCCGCGCATCGCCCTGACGGCCACCGCCACGGCCGATACACGCGTGGAAATCGTCCAGCGCCTGCAGCTTGAGAACGCAAGCCAATTCGTTTCCAGCTTCGATCGTCCCAACATTCGTTATCGCATCGTCGAAAAAAACGAGGTGCGCAAACAGTTGCTGGAACTCATCCGTACCGAGCATGCCGGCGAGGCCGGCGTGGTGTATTGCCTCTCGCGCGCTCGGGTCGAAGACACAGCCGAGTTTCTGGCCTCCCATGGCATCAATGCCTTGCACTATCACGCGGGACTCAGTCCTGCCATGCGGGCAGAACACCAGTCGCGGTTTTTGCGCGAGGATGGTGTCGTGATGGTGGCCACCATTGCCTTCGGCATGGGTATCGACAAACCTGATGTGCGGTTCGTCGCCCACATCGATCTGCCCAAATCGGTGGAAGGCTATTACCAGGAGACCGGACGTGCCGGGCGCGATGGCCTGCCCGCCAGCGCCTGGCTGGCCTATGGTCTGCAGGACGTGGTGCAGCAGCGTCGCATGATCGACGAGTCACCGGGTGACGACACCTACAAACGTCGCATGGGACAACAGCTCGACGCCATGCTCGGGCTGTGCGAAACCGTCACGTGCCGACGCGTGCGCCTGCTGGCCTATTTCGGGCAGACGATCACGCCCTGCGGCAATTGCGATGTTTGTCTGGATCCGCCCGAGGCCTGGGATGGCACCGTTGCCGCGCAAAAGGTGTTGTCCACGGTTTACCGCCTGTGGAAAGAGCGGGGGCAGCGATACGGCGCAGGCCACATCATCGACGTCTTGCGCGGCAAGGTCACCGAGCGCGTCACCCAGTCTTCGCACAACGAACTCAGCGTGTTCGGCGTGGGTGCCGACATGTCCGACAAGGCCTGGCGTGGTGTGCTGCGCCAGCTGCTGGCCCAAGGTCTGCTCGCACTGGACCACGATGGTTTCAATACGCTTGCGCTGACCGAAGACAGTCGCTCGGTGCTCAAGGGCGAACGACAACTGATGTTCCGTCGTGAATCCGAAACCGCTGCGCGCTCGGGTCGCGCCGGCAGTACGCGGGCCAAACCCGCCAAGATCGAATTGCCCGCGCATGCCGAGCCCGTGTTCGAAGCCCTGCGTGCATGGCGCGCCGACATCGCGCGCAGTCACAGCGTGCCGGCCTATGTCATCTTCCACGATGCAACGCTGCGCGAAATTGCGCTGAACCAGCCAGGAACACTGGATGAGCTGGGCGAAATCAGTGGTGTGGGTGCGCGCAAGCTCGAGGCCTACGGCGCCGATATCCTTCAGCGCGTGGCGCGCCCGCTGGTCTGACCTGGACGGTCGTCGCAGACGTCGGCCCTGGTCCGGCGGGTTCGCTGTCGTCAGGGTACCGGCTGAGCGCCGAACCGACGCGCTGTCATGCGACGTACTGGCCGCAAGGCGACCCGCCATTGCTGCCCTGGCGGCTGCTAATCGAACAGATCGCCCGGCGCGCCTTGACCCTTGGGCGGCACCAGCCCGAGGTGGCGCCACGTGGTTTGCGTGGCCATGCGCCCGCGGGGCGTGCGCTGCAGGTATCCGTGTTGAATCAGATAGGGCTCGATCACATCTTCGATGGTG
>JBAZPE010000098.1:0-7157 GCA_041648375.1 Burkholderiaceae bacterium
ATTCCGCGTCAATGACGCCAGGCGTGCGAGCGCGTCGAGCGTGTTCTCTGGACGCTTGTCCCCAACGCAGCTAAGACAACGCGACGCTTAAGCGGACTTTCGCTTCCGCCTTCAGCGCGCCCCGGTCGGTCTTGTTTGTGGAGGCCAGTGGAAACCGATCCACGAACCAGACATGCCGGGGGTGCTGATAGGCCGGCGCATGCGCCAGCGCGTACGCTTTCAGTGCAGCGGCATCAATGGCCATGCCGGCACGTCGGACCACAAAGGCGACGGGCTTTTGTCCTTTGATGTCATCATCGATAGGTACCACTGCGGCCTGCTCGACGGCGGGATGCTGCTCCAGCATCTTTTCCACCTCGCCAGGGTAAATGTTCTCGCCACCACTGACGAACATATCGTCACGTCGGCCGACAAAATAGTAGAAACCATCGGTATCGCGCCTGAACACGTCGCCCGTGGTGTAGTAGCCGTCTTCGCTGACGGGATGCGTCACGTCAGGGCGCTGGTGATAGCCAAGCATGATGGCGGGGCTCTTCAGGGCCAGCACACCCTGTTCGTCGGGGTCATCAGCACCGCGCTCCAGACGCAGCGAGACGGCGGCATGTGGATAGCCTACCGACATCCTGGGCGTGGGTGTGCCGGCGGGATGCGCCCCGAAAACGACTGGTCCACCTTCAGTAGTGCCATACGCATTGATGACCCGAGCGTTGGGCACAAGGTGATGGATAGCGTCGAGCAGACTTGAACTGACAGGCGCCGAGCCCATGCGAATCACGCGGACCGATGACAGGTCCGTTTGAGCAATGAGGTCTCTTTCCTGCAGCATCATTGCAATCATCGGTGGAACGGCCGTCAGCCAGGTGCAGCGGTACTGCGCAATCGCCCGTATGTATTGCGATGCATTGAACTGCGGCAGCAATACCGTGGTGGCATGTGATGCCAGCGCAAGGAACATCAGCGCCAGGGCATTCATGTGATACAGCGGCGCTGCGATCAGTGCACGTTCGTCATCCAATGGCGTCGCTAGGCGACGGGTCTGTGCGACCCAAAGGTGGCTGGCATGCGAGAGCAGCACGCCTTTTGGTTTGCCTGTGGAGCCTGATGTGTAGAGCATGAGGGCAGGCGCATCGGTGGGCCTATCTGTTGACGTCTCAGTTGGCCTATCAGGTTGCGCATCGGCTGGCTTTGGGCGCAGCGCGGGTGAGGACGCGTTGGCGCACGAGGCGCCGATAGTCGTAACTGGGGCGCAGGGCAGGGCAACCGCCTCGACGCTTGCTGGTAGAGCGTCATGACGTCGTTCATCGTGAAAGACCAATGCCGCGCCGCTATCGGCCAGCACATAAGCGATGAGCGGCGGTGGAAACTTGTGATTCACCGGTACAGCCGTCAGACCCGCCCGCATGATGCCAAGCACTGTTGCAACGTAAGGCACCGAGTTGACAGCGAGTAGCGCAATGCGGGTGCCTGGTGCGTACTGGCGTGCTGACAGCGTGCGTGCAACGGCATTGGCCAGCGCATCAACCTCGCGGTAGGTGTAATGACGCGCGTGGGTGTCGGCGTCACCCATCACATCAATCACCGCAATCTTGTCCGGATCGCGGTGGGGGTCGATGATGGCGCCCAGGTTTACAGGGTTATGCATTGCGGTGACTCTCGTAGATGGCTGATCGGCCGAGCGGGTACTCACACCGCCCGGCACCTGCCGTGTCGTGATCAGGCCTTGGGCGCTGCGGTGGCATAGACGCCTCGACCGCTGGCGACGAGTTTGTCGTCGACGTCAAACACCTGTGCTTCAGCAACAGAAAACTGCGAACCGAACTTGATCACCTTTCCGGTGACCCGCAGGTCGCCGGGCGGGGCAGGGCGGTGGTAATCCACCCGCAGGTCGATGGTGGGCACACCACGTCCTGTTTTGGACACCAGTGCCCAGTCGGCCGTGAGATCGATAAGGGCAGCGAGGATTCCGCCGTGTGTGTAGCGCTTGTCAGGGTTCACGACCCATTCTTCGCGCCATTTTGCCCGCAAGGTAATCTCGCCTTCACCGACTGCGTCCACGGTGATGCCGAGCCATTGGTGATACGGGCCGCGCTGAAGCTTGGCCTCGATGTCTGATTTGGTCGGAAGGGTGTTTTCGCTCATGGCATGTCCTACAAAAAGTGAGGTGCCGCTGCGACGGGGCGGCTAAATACGAAGGTCGCGCCTGGCATGCTGTGGTCAGGGCGCGACCACGACCTTGCCCAGGACTTCGCGGTCCCGTATGAGCGCCAGCCCCGCGGCGGCTTGCTCAAGCGGCAGCACGCGGTCGATGATGGGGTCGATCTTGCCTTGGGCAATCAGATCCAGCAGGGCCTTGAGATCTTCGTCGTAGAAGCTGTTGGAGCCGCGAATGATGAGCTCGAAACTCCACACATAGCGCAGATCCTCTTTCGGATCGTGGCCGGCTGTGGCGCCACACACCAGTAGCGTGCCACCACGCTTGATACATTTCAGCGATGGCAGCCAGGTGTCGCCACCGGTGAAATTGATCACCACATCCACGCCACCTTCATAGGTGCGGCGCTGGGGCTTACCATAGCGCTCGATCGCCCACTTCGAGAAATCCGTCGTGCGATAGTTCACCACGTGGTCTGCGCCTAGCGCCTTCAGGCGTTCGGCTTTCTCGTCGCTGCCGGCGCAGGCAATGACTTCTGCACCCAGCAGTTTCGCCAGCACAATGCACGCAGTACCGACGCCACCGCTTGCGCCCAGGATCAGGACGCGATCACCCGGTTTGACCGTGTTATGCGTCATCAGCATACGGTGCGCGGTGCCATAGGCGACAGGCAGGGATGCCGCAGCTTCGAAACTGACCGCGTCGGGCAAGGCAATCAGCTGAGGTTCGGAAACCAGGCAGTACTCGGCCATTCCGCCATCGAGCATCTCGCCCATCAGGCCTTTGCCAGGGTTCAGCGGATTGACCAGCACGCGGTCGCCCACGTTCCATTGCGTCACGGCTTCACCCAGCTCCACGATTTCGCCGGCCAGATCCAGCCCAATGATCACGGGCAAGGGCACCTTGATGCCGGGCATGCCCTTGACGGTGAATACGTCGTGATAATTGAAGGAAGACGCTTTGACACGGATGACGACATGGCCTTTTACGGCTTGCGGGCGGGCACGGTCGGTCACGACCTGCAACTGATCCAGATCGCCGTGCTGGGATAAAACGAGTGCTTTCATGGTATTGCTCACGTGGGTGTCCTCCGTTTATTTGATTGCTTTGGCTGCGGTGTACGGGCCGGTGACGAACAGGTCGGCGGGGAGTTCGCCCTTGATGGCGCCGCTCTCGACGAAGGCTTTGTGCTGCAGCGTCAAGGTGGCGATGTCTTCAGGCTCGAAACTCACATGAGTCATGTCGTTCCACAGGCTCACGTACACCTTGGCGTCTTTCTCGGGCAAGTTGGCACTCTTTTGCAGGATGGCCACGACTTCATCACGATGGGCATCTCCCCATGTCACCGTTTTGCGCAGCGCTGCGATCACTTTTGCAACGGTGTCTGGGTGCTGTGCCACGAATTCGCTGCGTACCGCCCCTACGCCGATGTAGGGCACAGCATCAGTCTTGGTCAGCTTCTTCCATTCGTCAGCGAAGGTTGCGATGCGCGTCACCTTCAATTCTTCCAACTGGGCCACGGTGACCGAACGCAGCGCAGCGGCATCTACCTGGTTCTGTGCCAGGAACTGCGCCAACCGCGCTTCATTGCCGCCCACCAGCGAAAAATAACTTGCCTGGATACCGTAATTGCCGGCCAGCACTGTGCCTGCAATCACCGCGACGGAACTGCCGGCTGGCGACATGCCCACCTTCTTGCCTTTCAGGTCGGCCAGCGTTTTGATCGGTGAGCCTTGAGGCACCACAAATTGCACATCGGCGGGTTGGGTTGCGGAAAATACCTTGATGGGCACCCCGTCGGCCGCTGCGCTGAACACACCGGCAGCCGGTGTGCCGAATGCCAGGTCGATGCTGTTGGACGCGATCGCGCGCAAGGGTGCATTCACGTCAGGAAACTTGACGAATTCCACCTCCAGGCCTTGATCTTTCAAAAATGGGCTGGCCTCCAGCACGGCACCCAGGCCCAGACTGACGCCACTGCTCCAATAACCGATCCGAACCTTCTCGGCGGCCTGTGCGGGTAACGCCGCAGCAAAGGTTACGGTGGCCGCTACTGCACTGAAAAGAAGCGCTTTGAGTCTCATGGTCGTGATATCCCTGTAAGTCGATGGTGTGTCTGAATGAGGATCAAGAAATGGATAGGTAGGCAAGTGGCGGCCGCGCGGAAGAACCGCCGCGCAACCTCGACCCGCTAATGCGGTTTCCAGCGAAACAGGTGGCGCTCCAGTGGTTTGAGCAGGCCGCTTTCGATCACCAGCATCAAGCTGATAAGCAGCACCGTCCAGGCGAACACCTGATCGGTCTGCACCAGATCTGCCGCCTGGCGAAGCCGGTAGCCGATGCCGTCGGACGACCCCAGTGTTTCGGCCACGAGTGACACGCGCCAGCCGAAGCCGAACGCCAGGCGTGCCCCGCCGAAGAAGGCAGGGAGAATCGTGGGCAGATAGATCTTGCGCAGAATCTGCGTGCGGCTCATGCGAAAGCTCCGCGCAAGATCCACATGCTGGCGTTCCACGGTTTTTGCACCTTGCCAAACGCTGGTCAGGATCAGCGGCATCGCCGTCATGAAGACGACAAAAATGGTGGTCCCGTTCGAGATGCCGAACCAGATGATGGCGAACACAGCCCAGATCGCTGAAGAGACGGTGTTGAGTACGGCAAGCACGGGTTCGAACAGGCGCGCCAGCGTGCGGCTCGACCCCACGGCAATGCCCAGCGGCGTGCCGACCAATGCCCCCAGCGCGAACCCGGCCAACACCCGATAGAGTGTCGTGCCGACGTCATGCAGGAAGGTGCTGCTCTGAATCAGGCTCATCATGGCGGTAAACACGCGTTGCGGTCCCGGCAGCACAAAAGCGGGCACGCGCGACGCTGCGATCCACCACACGAGTACCAGCACCGCCGCCAACGCTGCGCGCTGCAGGATCAACGAGGCCAGGTCGCGAGAGACACGTAAGCTCATGCGTGCACCACCTGCAATCGAAGTTGCCGCGTCTGTTCGGTCACGTCACGGTCTGTCGGCACGCGTGGGCGGGGCAGTTGAGCCGGAACAATCTGCCGAATGCGGCCGGGCCGCGGTTCGAGAACGACCACACGATCAGCCAGCACAACGGCCTCTTCGACATCGTGGGTCACGAACACGATGGTCGCACCGGTCAGCGCCTGCAATCGCAAGACTTCATCGTGCATCTGGCTGCGCGTTTGGGGATCGAGTTTGGAGAACGGCTCATCCATCAGCAGCAGGGTAGGTTCGACCACCAGGCTTCGGGCCAATGCCACGCGACTGCGCATGCCCCCCGACAGTTCATGGGGCCACGATGCACTGAACGACGCCAGGCCGACCAGCCCAAGCGCCGCGTCAGCGCGTTTGACGCGGTCCGCATGACTGGCCGATGTGGCCTCAAGTCCGAAAGCCACGTTGTCACGTACCGAGCGCCAGGGCAGCAGACGATCCTCCTGAAACATATAGGCCACACGCGACCATTCGGTGTAGTGGGCGGCGGGCACGCCGTCGAGCTGTAGCGACCCGTGATCGGCCGCGAGCAGCCCCGATATGATGTTCAATAGCGTGCTCTTGCCGCAGCCGGATGCACCGAGCAGGGCAACGATCTCACCCTGCGCCACGTCAAAGCGGACATCACGCAACACCTCGAGCGAGCCGAAGCGATGGCTGATGCCGTCCAACTGCAGCGCGGGATGCGGGTGCGCAGGGTTTGCCGAAACAGGCCTGGTTGGCAAAGCGAGCGTCATGGTTGGGTTTCCCTGCTAATCATGGGCAGATAGGCGCGCGTTTCGCGCAGACTGGCGTAAACCTTCTCTAGCGTCATGGCCTGAAAAGTCTCGATGTGGCGACGGGCGATCAGTTCGGCACGTTTGCCATCACCTTCGGCAAACGCGTCGATCATCGCGTTGTGATCGTGTTTTATCTCCGGCTTGGTGCCTTGCACGCCAAAGCCCAATGCCACCAGGCGTGACATCTCGTCCATCAAATTGGCCAGCGTGCGGTGCAGGCGTTGGTGGCCCGATGCGCGGGCAATCGCCAGATGGAAGGCGGTGTTGGCGTGCATGAAAGCGTCGATCTGATCGTGGATGCTCAGCTCGGGCCGTCGCACGCGGCACGCGGCCTCCAGTGCACGCAGCTCGTCGATGTCCACACGGCCCGTGGCCAGCCTTGCGGCCAGGGGTTCGAGCTGCACGCGCATGGAGAAGACCTCCTCCACATCCTGCAAGGTAATGGGTGCGATGCGATAGCCCTTGCGTGGGCGCGAGACGACCAGACCATCGTGAATGAGTCTGACCAGCGCTATGCGGCAGGTGCTTTTGCCCAGCGTATAGGCGCTCATCAGTTCCGGCTCGGTCACGGTGGCGCCCGGTGCGAGCCGACACAGCAGGATGTCGCGACGCAGCCGTGCATACGCATCGTCTGCGTGGCTTACCGTCGCTTTCTCCGGGGTGTCCTGCTCGATCCGCTCGTCTCGTATCCGTTTCACTGCGCCGCTCTGCATACCTTTCTCCCACTGTGTGGGCCGCTCACTGAATGCATGAATGCGGCTCAACAAGGCTGTAGTCTAGGTATGTGATGCGCGTTGCCAAACGACCGATTCGTTCGTTGCTAATGCGTTATGAGCTTATGCATGTGCGGCCACAGCGGCGCTCAGAAACGCCAGAACCTCCTGCCACGACTCGCGATTGGCGCCTGCGTTTGCGCGAGCGCTGCCCCCGCCCGTCAGCACGATGCCGGACACCGCATGGGCGCGCGCGATTTGCGTGGTCGGCACCGTGGGTGCCTGCAAGGCGTGACCCGCGTGCGGATAGTCAACGTGCCTGACGACATGTGCGTGGCCGGCATCATGCAGTCGCTGGGCAACCTCACGCGCATAATCGGAAGAGGGCCAGTAACCATCGTCGCCGGCTGACAGCAGCAGCACAGGCCCTGCAATGCGCTCGACGGCAATGCGTGCGCGTTTCACCGCAGCAGGATCTTTCTGTGCCCGCACGAATGCCT
>JBAZPE010000099.1:0-7112 GCA_041648375.1 Burkholderiaceae bacterium
GCGGCGGCCACGCCGGTGGTGTTGTGCGCGAGCGCACCCGACCTCGTGCTGGACGCCCTGGGTGTAGTGGCCAGTGTGCCTTGGCTGCTCAATCTGGATGATGCCTGCGTACCGGACGCGGCCCGACTCGAACGCGTCATGGAAGTCGTGTCGGATCTGGACGAGGACAGACTGCAGGCGCGGCAACGCTGGCGGGCCTATGCCGCCCAGGGGCATGATATGCATGGTCACGACCTCAAACAGACCACCAAGGAAGAAAGCGCATGAGCGAACGAGACGATGATCCCGGCATTCCGACCCTGACCCAACGGGCCCCCGCCCGCCACGCGCCCCCAGTGCTGACGGAGACGGCGGATGACACGCCCCCCTGGGACACACCCTACCCCGGGCAGGCGGGCGCCGTCAGACGCGATCTGGGGCAACATGCGCCTATAGCCCCCCACGGGCGCGACACGCCCGTGGACAACTGGGCAACGCATGCCCCACCCGAGCCCGCACCTCGCAGCCCCTCGGGCGTGCGGGACGTGCCTTCCGATGCTGTGCTTCGGGCGGCCCTGCAGGCCGACATCGAAGATGCCGTGCAGGATGCCATGGACGAAGCGTTGCATCTGGTGCGGGCACGTCTGGAGGCACGGCTTCCAGAGATTGTTGCCAATGCCCTGCGGCGTACCCGTGTCGGCTGATTATTCCCGTTGAGACGGGACGACGCATCGCTATTGGACAAAACTGGATTTTTCAGGGAACTGTAAGGTATGCTGGCACTCTATACTGTTCTAGCGTTGAACACGGTCATCGACCGGGACGCGATAGATCCGAAGGAGCCATCATGAACCCGCTTAAATCCTCTCCCTTTGACCGCTCTGCCCAGGTGGGTCCAGGTGCGGTCGTTCAAAACCGTGTGTTGCGCAACACATACTGGCTGTTGGCACTCTCACTGATCCCGACCGTGGCCGGCGCTGCGCTCGGTCTGTATTCCGGGTTGAACCAGGTCTTAATGGCAAGCCCGGGCGTGAGCACCATCGTGTTTCTCGTGGGTGCATTCGGCCTGATGTTCGCTATTGAAAAGAACAAGGAAAGCAGCCTGGGCGTGGTGCTCCTGCTGGCGTTCACGTTCTTCATGGGCATCATGCTTTCGCGCCTGCTCGGATTCGTGCTGGGCATGGGCAACGGCGCACAACTGGTCATGACCGCGTTCGGCGGCACGGCTGTGGTGTTCGGCACCATGGCGACGCTCGCGTCGACCATCAAGCGCGATCTGTCGGGCATGCAGAAGTTTCTGTTCATGGGCGCAATCGTCATTCTGCTTGCTGCCCTGGCGAACATCTTCCTTCAGATGCCCGCCCTGATGCTGACAGTCTCGGTGCTGGCTGTCGTCATCTTCTCGGCATTCATGCTGGTGGATCTGCAGCGCGTCATCAATGGCGGTGAAACCAACTATGTGAGCGCCACCTTGGCCATCTATCTGGATGTGTACAACGTGTTCGCCAACCTGCTGATGCTGCTGGGCATTTTCGGCGGTGACCGTGACTGACAGGTGATCGTCGGGTGGTGCGCTCTCGTGCCACCCGCGCTAAAAGGGCTTGTGATCGACCATTCCATGTTGGGAGCGGCGATCACAAGCCCTTTTGCTATATCTGGAATCACGTCCTGCTGATCGAATCATGTACAGCTGACCAATCATGCCCCGTTGATCGAATCACGCCCTGCTGACCAATCATGCCCCGTTGATCGAATCATGTCCCCCTGATCGAATCACGCCCTGTGATCATCTATGCTCGATCAAACGACACTACCCTACCGGTCAACAAATCTTGACTGGAATTCCATCAAAACCCGCCGGGTCGATAGTGGTCGGCCGGTAAGTTGCTCGGCCAATTTTTCACGCAGCAATTTGCGTAAGGCGGGCTCTGCCTCAAGATCATTGAAATCGGGCTCGGGGCCCGACAGGCCATAACCGCTTTCCTTGAGCAACGCCCATTCAAAACGGCGCAGCGCTGCAGCAGCACGGTCCCCTGCCCCGAGCCGAATCAGGGCTTCGTCATAGGCGTCATATAAGAAGGGATGCGCATCCTCACGTGGCAGAAAGCGCAGCAACAGCTCGTTCATGTACCACCCGGACATCAGCGCTGCGCCGGTCAGGGCACGGATACCCGCGACATCGGCACGAGTGAGTGTCTTGACCTCGCCCGCGCCGGACCAGGACAACGCCAGCGGCTGAAACGCGCTGAGCACAGGGCGCAGTACCGAATACGGTCGCTTGGCCCCCTTGGCCACCATGGCAACGCACCCATGCTCACGCGACAGCACCTGAATGACCAGGGACGTCTCGCGCCAGGGCGTCGCGTGCAACAGATACGCGGCGCTATCGTGAATCGCGCGTGAGCGCCTACTCGTAGCCAAGGTCGCGCAGCGCTCCCTCGCGGTCGGACCAGCCCTTGCGCACTTTGATGAAAATTTCCAGATGGACCGGCTTATCCATCAACCGGGCGATATCCTGGCGTGCCTCGGTAGCAATACGCTTCATGTGCCCGCCACCGGCACCCAGCAGAATCGGACGATGGCTCTCGCGCTCTACCACCACACAGGCCGCAATGCGCGCATGGTTGTCACTCTCTTCCCACTCTTCGATCACGACGGTACAGCCATAAGGCAGCTCGTCGCCGACCAGGCGGAAAATCTTCTCACGCACTAATTCGGCCGCAATAAAACGCATCGGGCGATCCGTCAGCGCATCGGCCTCGAACATGGGCTCGCCTTCAGGCAGATGCAGGGCGATCTCATCAAGCAGGTGATCGAGCTGTCGATTCTTAGCAGCACTGACCGGCACCACGGCACCGTAATCGTGCAAACCGGACAGGCGGGCGACATAGGGGAAGAGTTCGTCTCGCTGCTTCAAAGCATCGGTCTTGTTGACCGCGAGAATGCTGCCGGGCCCCTTGGGCAGAATCGGCAGCATCTGGGCATCACCCTCGGACCACTTGCCTGCCTCGACCACGTGCACGACGACATCCACCTGAGCCAGCGCCTGGGTGACCACACGATTCATCATGCGATTCATGGCGCCACCATGGCGGGTCTGGAACCCGGGGGTGTCGACGAAGACGAACTGCTCGTGCTCACGCGTCAACACGCCATGAATGCGGTGCCGTGTCGTCTGCGCCTTACGCGAAACGATCGAAATCTTGTTGCCGATCAGGGCGTTGGTCAACGTCGATTTGCCCACATTGGGGCGACCGACGATGGCAACGAATCCGCAACGGAAAGGTTTATCCGTCATTTATTTTCCTGAACCACTGCCACGGGCAGGGTCAATTGAGTAGTTTTGCGCGCGCGACTGGTTTTGCGCGCAGGCTTGGCAGCGGGTGCGGCCTGCACGGCCTGGAGCACGAGCGTGGCGGCAGACTGCTCGGCCGCGCGACGACTGGGGCCAGAAGCGGTCACACTGATCTGCATGACCGGCACCGCACACTCCACCTCGAACTGTTGGCTGTGGGCCGCGCCATGCGTGGCGATCACGGTGTAGACAGGCAAGGCAAGCTTGCGGCTCTGCAAGACCTCCTGCAGCAATGTCTTCGCATCCTTGCCCAGGGTGGTGTGATCCATGCTGTCGAGCACGGGCTGGTAGAGCCGGGTCACCACCGCGCGCGCCTGGTCGAAACCCGCGTCGATGAAGACGGCACCGAACAGTGCCTCCAGCGTATCCGCGATGATCGATGGACGCCTGAACCCACCACTTTTCATCTCGCCTTCGCCCAGGCGCAAATAAGGCGACAGCCCCAACGTCTGCCCGATATCGGCCAGTGACGCCTGTTTGACCAGATTGGCACGCAAGCGCGACAGATCACCTTCATCGATGGTGTCGAAACGTTCGTACAGGATGGCGGCGATGGCAACGTTCAGTACCGAATCACCCAGAAATTCCAGTCGCTCGTTGTGGTGGGCGTTATGACTTCGGTGCGTGAGCGCCTGCTCCAGCAAGGCGGGCTTGCTGAAGGAGTAACCCAGGCGAGATTGCAGTGCGTCAAGCGACATGTTAGTTGAATCGACCTATGCGACCGAGATCGCTGAAGTTCATCCAGATCAAAAATGCCTTGCCGACAATGTTCTGATCGGGGACAAAGCCCCAATAACGGCTGTCGGCACTATTGTCACGGTTGTCACCCATGGCGAAGTAGTGCCCCTGGGGAACGGTACACCGCAGCCCGTTGCGCGCATACTGGCAATTCTCCTGATAGGGGAAAGCCCAGATGGGTGAATATTCCTGCGCACGACGCGGATCGAGCAGAATCTTGTGCGGGGTCTCTCCCAGTTTCTCTTCAAACTGCGCGATGTAGGACACACGGTCAGGCTCATAATAATCGCCGTCGCGAGTGTGGGGGACTTCCGCACCGTTGACATACAACTTCTTGTCGACATAAGCGATCTCATCGCCAGGCAGACCGACGACACGCTTGATGTAGTCGACATCGGGCTCGACCGGGTATCGGAACACCATCACATCGCCCCGCTTGGGCGTGCCGATGTCGATGACTTTCTTGTCCAGTACCGGCAGGCGAATGCCGTAGGAAAACTTGTTGACCAGGATCAGATCACCAGACTGCAAGGTCGGCAGCATGGAACCTGAAGGAATGCGGAAAGGCTCGACCACGAACGAGCGCAGTACGAAGACGAAAAGAATGACCGGGAAGAAACTGGTCGCGTATTCGGTCCACCAGGACATACGACCGGCGCGGCCCACGACTTGTTCGCGCTCACGCGCCACGTCGGCACTGTCGCGACCGATCATCGACTGATTGGCGTCGAATTCCGCGGCAGCGGCCTGCATGCGCTGAGTGCGCACGCGTCGGCCCACGAAAAAATCGTATACCCAGATGATGCCTGTCAGTACGAGCAGAACAAAAAGGACCAGTGCGAAATTCCAGCTCATGAGCAAACAACCTTATGGGTAATCATTTGTCGTCGACCTGCAAAATAGCAAGGAAGGCTTCCTGCGGAATCTCCACACTACCCACCTGCTTCATGCGCTTCTTACCTGCCTTCTGCTTCTCAAGCAGCTTCTTCTTGCGCGAGATGTCGCCGCCATAGCACTTCGCCAACACGTTCTTGCGCAGTGCCTTGACGTTCTCGCGGGCGATGATTTCTGCCCCGATGGCCGCCTGAATCGCCACGTCATACATCTGGCGGGGAATCAGGGCGCGCATCCGCGAAACCACATCGCGGGCACGGAAGCGGGCTGCGCTGCGGTGCGCAATCATGGCGAGTGCATCCACGCGATCGCTGTTGATCAGCAGGTCGACTTTCACCACATCAGCGTTGCGATACTCGAGGAACTCGTAGTCCATCGATGCATAACCACGCGACACCGACTTGAGCTTGTCGAAGAAGTCGAGCACGATTTCAGCCAGGGGAATCTCGTAGAGCAGATGCACCTGACGACCGTGATAACTCATATTGATCTGGGCGCCGCGCTTGTTGTTGCACAAGGTCATGACCGGCCCGACATAGTCCTGCGGCATGAACAGCGTGACCTTCACGATGGGTTCGCGGATTTCGGCGATCTGCCCCACTTCAGGCATGCGCGACGGGCTTTCAACCATTACCAGGGTGTTGTCGCGCCGCAGAACTTCGTAGACCACGGACGGCGCCGTGGTGATGATGTCCATGTCGAACTCGCGCTCGAGCCGCTCCTGCACGATTTCCATGTGCAGCAGGCCCAGGAACCCGCAGCGGAAACCAAATCCCAACGCGGTGGAGACTTCGGGCTCGAACATCAGGGCCGCATCGTTGAGCTTGAGCTTTTCGAGTGAGTCACGCAGTTGGTCGTACTCGCTGCTTTCCACCGGGTACAAACCGGCGAACACTTGCGGCTGAACTTCCTTGAAACCCGGCAGCGCCTGCGCAGCGGGCTTATTGGCAATCGTGATCGTATCGCCCACTTTCGCGTGGGCCAGGTCCTTGATGCCGGCAATGACGAAACCGACCTCGCCTGCGGACAAATGGGGGCGCGGTTGCGACTTGGGTGTGAACACCCCAACCTGCTCGCACAGATGATTGACCTGGGCGGCCATCAGAAGGATTTTATCCTTGGGTCGCAGCACGCCATTGATCACACGGACCAGCATGACCACGCCAACGTAGTTGTCGAACCAGGAGTCGATGATCAGGGCCTGCAGCGGTGCGTCGGGATCGCCCTTGGGGGCCGGAATGCGCGCCACCACGGCTTCCAGGATATCGTCGATACCCATGCCGCTTTTTGCACTGGCCAGAATGGCCGCCTCGGCATCGATGCCGATGACATCTTCAATTTCCTTGCGCGCGCCGTCCGGGTCAGCCTGCGGCAGATCCATCTTGTTCAGGATTGGCACCACTTCCACACCAAGCTCGATGGCCGTATAGCAGTTGGCAACCGTTTGCGCCTCAACTCCTTGTGATGCATCGACCACAAGCAAAGCACCTTCACATGCGGACAGCGAACGGCTCACTTCATACGAAAAATCGACGTGTCCCGGCGTGTCGATCAGATTGAGTGCGTAGATCTGACCATCGGCGGCCTTGTATTGCAAAGCCGCGGTCTGCGCCTTGATCGTGATGCCGCGCTCACGCTCGATATCCATCGAATCCAGCACCTGGGCTGACATTTCGCGATCGGCCAAGCCGCCGCAACGATGGATCAGTCGATCGGCCAGGGTCGATTTGCCGTGGTCGATGTGAGCGATGATGGAAAAATTGCGAATGTGCTGCATGGACATCGATATGAAAGCCGGTAGCCAGAAAAGCGGAAAACCGAAACCTTCCAATGGAAGTGAGTCGGCCAGAAGTTGCCTGCAGCAATGAGTTGGCCTGCGAGGGCTGCATAAAGCAGAAAAAGGGGCGCACAAATGCGCCCCTTTTAGCGGCAACCAGCTATTTTAGCCGGTTTGGCTTTATTTAGTCAGTTGCACCGCGACCCACAGGGTGACATCGCCCCGGCGAACCAGAACACCTGCGGACCGGCCTTTCTCCAGACCCGCGGCGAGCTTGTTGAACTGGGCCACCCCGGTCACGTCAGTCTGATTGACCGCGAGGATGATATCGCCTTCGGCAATGCCTGCGTTGTCGCTTGCACCGGTCAC
>JBAZPE010000100.1:0-7093 GCA_041648375.1 Burkholderiaceae bacterium
GGCCTGCACGCGCTCCGACTCAACGAACAACTGACGTGACTGATAGCGAGCGGTCACCAATGAAATGGCCGAAAGCATGAGAAGAATGGCCACGATGACACTCAGCCGCCCCATCAATCCCCCTTGCGTGTACGACCACGCTGGCGAGCGGCCGAACCGGGCCGTGATGATTGAGCAGGCGTGGCGTCGAGATTCTTGACGAAGGAGGATGCGCCGGCGGGCGGCAATGCGGTGGCCGTTCGCTCGGCCACGCGCAGCACGGCAGATCTGGCACGGGGGTTGCCTGCGATCTCGTCATCGTCAGCCAGCACCCGGCCCAGTGCACGCACCACGGGCTGGGGCATTTCGCTTTCCCGCAAAGGCATGCGCGCAAACGCCGCAGCAGGGCGAGAGGCGGCCGCGATGCATTGTTTGACCATGCGATCTTCCAGCGAATGGAAGCTGATCACAGCCAATCTCCCGTCAGGCGCAAGCAGCTCTAGAGCTGCCGCGAGGGCGACAGCGAGTTCTTCGAGCTCGCGATTGATGTAAATCCGTAGAGCTTGAAAGGTGCGTGTGGCCGGATGCTGCCCCTTTTCGCGCGTCCGGACGCAACTGGCAACGAGCTCTGCAAGCTCGAGCGTGGTGCCAATCGGCCGTATTGCGCAGCGAGCTGCAATCGTTTTTGCAATCTGAAAAGCAAACCGTTCTTCGCCATAGCTTGCTATGACCTCCCGCATCTCATCCACACTGGCTTGCGCCAACCATTGCGAGACCGTCTGGCCTCGCGTCGTATCCATGCGCATGTCCAATGGGCCATCACGCATGAACGAAAAACCTCTTTGGGCATCGTCGATCTGCGGGGAAGACACACCCAGATCGAACATCGCTCCATCTATGCTGCCGATGCCCAGGTCCGCCAGGGCCTGCGACATCGTTGCAAAACCATCATGCACAACGGTGACCCGGGCGTCCTCGCTTGCCAATGCACGAGCAACCTCGATCGCACTGGGATCCTTGTCGAACACGACCAACCGTGCGCCGGGCCCCAGGCGGGCCAGAAGCGCCCGACTGTGACCGCCTCGACCAAACGTCCCGTCGACATAAATGCCGTCGCCACGCCCTTCGGCAGGCAGCCGCGATGGCCGGCTCAGCGCTTCGGATTTGCTGCGAACGCCAAAAGCAGGATTCACCAAGGCATCCACCGTCGGCGCCAGCAGCACGGGCCGGTGTTCAAAGTTCATCACGGCGCGCTAGAAAGAAAATTGGGCCAAGGCGTCTGGCATGCCCTTGGCCAGATCTTCCGCCTCGCGGCGTTCCAACTCGGCCGTATCCCACAGCTCGAAGTGCGCTCCCATCCCCATCATCATTACCTCGCGAGTCATGCCCGCAGCACTGCGCAACTCGGGCGCAATCAGAATGCGGCCGGATCCATCCAGCTCGACATCCTGTGCACTGCCCAGCAACAAACGCTGAAGCGCACGCGCGGCCATCGGGAAAGCGGCGATCTCCGCGCGCTTCTTTTCCCACTCGGACCGGGGATACATCAACAGACAACCGTCGGGGTGGCGGGTGAGCGTGACCCGGCCTTCGGCCTGGGAAACGAGCGCGTCGCGATGCCGGGTGGGTACGGAGACCCTCCCCTTGGCATCCAGCGTAAGCGCGCTGCGTCCTTGAAACACGTTCTTGACCCCACTAATTTGCACAAAATCCTACTTTTTCCCACTCTACGGCAATGGCTTTGGGCGGTCAAGCGGCCGTTCAGTTTTTTTCAATGACAACAAGGACTTAGGACAGTTACGTCACGAACGCAAAAGTAAAAAATACTAATAAATCATTGGGTTGCATCATGAAGTCAAAGTTCGGCGTTAGGAGAGACGCGCGACTTTGTCACGGTTCTTACGTTCTGTGGGAATTTAAGCGGAGATGAGGGATATTCAGGCCACGTTCAGCCAGCCAAAATGGCTTTTCTCGCACGTCAAGCCATTTGTAATGGTGCCGGCCAGCCCTAGGGTGCGTGGGCGACCAGTCGCTGATGCCGTCGGGCTCACGATTCAGATGACGTCGCCTACGAGCTGCGTGCAATCGCGTGCGAGAAGGTAGCCATCGAGGCGGCGAGCTCACCTGCCATGGGCAGCTTGCATCTCATGGGCGGCTTACAAGTCATGCTTACGGCAAGCCCACATGTCATGCTTACGGCAAGCCCACCGGTAATGTTCACGGCAGGCCCACCGCTTGTTCACGGCAAGCCCAACCGGTCATGTTCACGGCAAGCCCACCGCTCATGATCGCGGCAAGCCCACAGGACAGGGCTGTGCGACAAGAAAAAATAAAAGCAGAGCAGATCTATAGGCCGGATTCTGTATACCGGGTCACCCCGGCAGGCAATCATTCCTCTGGCCAAGCCATTGCTGACCTGGTCTAGCCACCTACCCGCGCACTCGGACGGAACCGCCCTACGACAGCCGAAGCCGTCACGTACGCCTATTTGGTGTTGCTCCGGATAGAGGTTGCCGCGTTTCACCCTTCTGCGTTGCCGATCTTGCGATCGACGCCATACGGAGATAGCCGTATCGATGTCGGGCGCTTGCGCGCACGACCCACGCAGAAGTCTCGTCTCTGTGGTCCTATTCCTCGGTCTCATACATCCAGGCGAACCCGCATGCACCGCCGGACGGCCGTTAGCCGTTATCCTGTCCTGTGGAGTCCGGACCTTCCTCGACATCTCAAAGAGATACCGCGACTGCCCAATCTGCCCTGCAAGCGACATTCTAATCCAGAGTGCGACAATAGCGAGTTGATCCTTCCAAAGCATTGCTCATGGCCCCCACCAATCTCATCAGTTTTTCCCAGGTCCAATTGGCCTTCGGGCACCACCCCTTGCTCGATCGGGCGGACTTCGCGGTCCAGTCAGACGAACGTATTGGCCTGATCGGGCGCAACGGTGCGGGCAAGTCGTCGCTGCTGCGCCTGCTGGACGGACGCACCCTTCCTGATGACGGTGACATTGCACGCCGGTCCGGACTGCGTGTTGCAACAGTCGAGCAGGAGCCCGAGCTGGACGAGTCGCTCACCGTCTTCGACGTCATCTGTGGCGATGCCATGGAAGAAGAAGACTGGATGCGGCCCTCGCGAACCCATTCCGTGATCGAAAAACTGGGCTTGAACGCAGATGCGCTGATCGCCGGCCTGTCCGGTGGCACCCGCAAGCGTGTGGCATTGGCCCGCGCCCTCGTTGCCGAGCCGGATCTGCTCCTGCTGGACGAGCCGACCAACCATCTGGACTTCGAGGGCATCGCGTGGCTGGAGAACATGCTGCTGAACTGGCGTGGTGCAGCCATCATCATTACTCACGATCGCCGCTTTCTGGACGCTGTCGCCACACGTATCGTCGAACTCGATCGTGGACGCCTGCTGAGCTTTCCCGGCAATTTCAGCCAGTGGCAGGTTCGCAAGGCACAGTGGCTGGAATCCGAACGTCTGGAGCAGGCGCGCTTTGACAAGCTGCTGGCACAAGAGGAAGTCTGGATACGTAAAGGCGTTGAAGCCCGCCGGACCCGCAACGAGGGTCGCGTCCGGCGTCTGGAACAGCTGCGTGTGCAGCGAGCCGAACGCCGCGACCGGGTCGGCAACGTGTCGCTCGCCGTCTCTCAGGGCAGCAAATCAGGCAAGCTGGTGGCTGAACTCGATAACGTCAGCAAGACATTTGGCGACAAGCAGGTGGTGCGCAACTACAGCACGACCTTGTTCCGCGGCGACCGCATCGGCCTGATCGGTCCGAATGGCGCCGGCAAAACCACGCTGCTGAAACTGATTCTGGGCCAATTGGCACCTGACAGCGGCGCCACCCGCATGGGCACCAATGTCACGGTCGCGTACTTCGATCAAATGCGCGGACAACTCGACGAGAATGCCTCGCTGGTCGATGTCATCAGCCCGGGCAGCGAATGGGTTGAAATCGGAGGCGAGCGCAAACACGTCAAAAGCTATCTGGGCGACTTCCTCTTCTCGCCTGCACGTGCCAACTCACCAGTCAGCAGCCTGTCTGGCGGAGAACGGGCCAGGCTCCTGCTCGCTCGCCTGTTTGCACGTCCCGCCAACGTCCTGGTGCTTGACGAGCCCACCAACGATCTGGACATTGAAACACTCGAGCTGCTGGAGCAACTCCTGCATGAATACTCGGGCACCGTCTTGCTCGTCAGCCATGACCGGACCTTTCTCGACAACGTCGTGACGCAGACCATCGCCTATGAGGGCAATGGTCAATGGCATGACTATGTGGGAGGCTATGACGACTGGTTATTGCAACGTCGGGCGCCCACACCCGACGCCGCCCCAGACACAGCGCGCGCGACAACACCTCCGGAAGCCGCTGCGCCTTCAACGTCCACAGCGCCTTCGGCCTCGACCCCTGCGACGCACATGAGCCCGGTGGCAGCGACCGCAGCTTCGGCAGCGACATCGACTGACCGAGCCAAAGCGGCCAAAAGCAAACTGGCACCTTGGGAGCAAAAGCGACTGGACGACATTCCGGAAGAAATCGCCCGCATCGAGGCGCAACAAGCGGAATTCGCCGGCAAGTTGGCCGACGGCTCGGTCTACCGCGACGCGCCTGGCGATGTCGACAGCATCAACGCGACACTTGCCACCCTGCAGGCCGAACTGGACGACCTATTCGAGAAATGGGAAAAGCTGGAAGCCAAACGCACAGGCAATTAATCGCTGCCTGACATAGAAAAAGGGGCCTTGGTGTAGCAACCAGGCCCCTTTCCCATGCGACTCGAATAAGCGAATCGCTCCCAAGCATCACCTTGCTGGCGCAGTTCAACAGCGCGGGCTGCTGAACGGCAGCTCGCAGGCGCGCCTGGACGCTATCCCTGGAAGCGCCAATCCAATGTCTCGCCGGCAGCCAACGGCACGATGGCGGTTCCAGCGAAGGGCAACTCATCAGGCACGACCAACGGATCGCGCACTAGTGTGATCGTGCCCGTATTGCGAGGCAAACCGTAAAAGTCAGGTCCATGGTGGCTGGCGAAGCCCTCCAGTCGATCAAGCTTGCCTGCTCGCTCGAACGCCATCGCATAGAGCTCCATGGCGTGCAGCCCCGTGTAGCAGCCCGCACAGCCGCACGCGTGTTCCTTCAGACCCCGAGCATGTGGGGCGCTATCGGTACCCAGGAAGAACCTGGGGCTTCCGCTGGTGGCCGCTTCTACAAGCGCGACTCGGTGCGTCTCGCGTTTCAGGATGGGCAGACAATACCAATGTGGCCGGATGCCACCCGTGAACAGCGCGTTACGGTTGTACAAAAGGTGCTGTGGCGTAATCGTTGCGGCGATCGGCCCTTCAGCATCGCGAACGTACTGAGCACCCTGCGAGGTCGTGATGTGCTCAAACACCACCTTCAACTCAGGAAAGGCGCGGCGCAACGGCAACATAACGCGATCAATGAACAACGCTTCCCGGTCAAAAACATCCACATCAGGATCCGTCACTTCACCATGCACCAGCAGCGGCATCCCACAGGCCTGCAACGCCTCGAGCGGCGCACGACAGAACTTCAGCAAGTCTGTGACGCCGGCGTCGGAGTTCGTCGTTGCTCCTGCAGGATATAGCTTGACCGCGTGCACCTTGCCAGACTCGCGTGCGCGTCGGATCTCGTCTGCTGTCGTATTGTTCGTGAGATATAACGTCATCAGCGGATCGAAATCGCCTGCGGGCACCCCTGCTGCGCCCAGTGCCGTCATAATGCGGTCGCGATACGCCAGCGCCATGTCGGTGGTCGTCACCGGCGGACGCAAGTTCGGCATGATGATGGCACGGCGAAACTGTCGAGCGGACGCAGGCGCCACGGCGGCCATGGCATCACCATCACGCAGATGCAGATGCCAATCGTCGGGCGAAGTAATGGTCAGCGAGGTAGGTGTGTTGGACATGTGGATTTATTGGGCGAGAGGCAATCCCCGTTCGGCCAGCGCGCAGAACATCGCACTGCCTAAAGGAATCACCTCGTCATTGAAATCAAAACGTGAATTATGCAGTACACAGCCAGACTCGGCACCACCCTGCCCCAGGCGGAAATAAGCGCCCGGGCGCTGCTGGAGCATAAAAGAGAAATCTTCGGATCCCATCGATGGGGTCAGATCGCGAATGACATGCTCACGACCGAGCAGCTCCGTCGCGATATCTGCAACAAGGTGCGCGTGCTGGGGCGTATTCAGCGTCGCAGGGAACAGTCGATCGTAATTCATCTCCGCGGTGGCACCGAATGCCTGCGCCACGCCCTGCGCAACCTCGCGCATGCGCTGCTCGACCTGCTCCTGAACCGAGCGGCGAAAGGTGCGTACCGTGCCGACCAGCCGGGCTTCGCTGGGGATCACACTCATGGCGCCCGGATTGCCCGCCTGCATCGATCCGATCGACACGACAGCCGAGTCCAACGGATTGACGTTGCGTGAAACGACGCTCTGCAATGCGGTAATGATATGCGCAGCGGCAACGACAGGATCAATGGTCTGGTACGGATGCGCGCCGTGCCCGCCCTTGCCCTTGACGATCAGCTCGAATCGATCGGCCGCCGCCATCATAGGCCCCGGATTCACGCCTATCGTGCCCGGAGGCAAGCCTGGCCAGTTGTGCAACGCATAGATGGCATCACAGGGATAGGTGTCAAACAGGCCGTCTTCCAGCATCGCACGAGCGCCACCACGCCCCTCTTCCGCAGGCTGGAAAATCAGGACCACCGTACCGTCGAAATCCCTGGTGTGCGCAAGATAGCGCGCAGCGCCCAGCAGCATGGTCGTATGGCCATCGTGGCCGCAGCCATGCATCAACCCCGATTTGGTCGACCTGTGCGCAAACTTATTGTCCTCCGACATAGGTAGGGCATCCATGTCAGCACGCAGCCCAACCATACGGCCACTATCGGTTCCCCGCCCGCGAATAACGCCAACGACACCCGTCTTCCCAATGCCACGATGCACCTCGATCCCGTAGGACTCGAGTGCGCTGGCGACGATGCCAGAGGTACGCACCTCTTCGAACCCCAACTCAGGGTGCGCATGGAGGTCGCGACGCAAAGCTGTCAGCTCCCCGTGAAATGACTGGATGGCGGCGA
>JBAZPE010000101.1:0-7052 GCA_041648375.1 Burkholderiaceae bacterium
CTGAGCCAGGATCGCAGGCAGTGAATCGGAGGTCACGGCAATCTGGCCGCTGATGACCTGCGTTTGAGCCTCGGCACTACCCTTGAAGGGAATGTGCGTCATCTTCACGCCGGCCGCCTTGCTCAGCACCTCCATCGTCAGATGTTGGGTGGAGCCATTGCCCGCCGACGCATAGGACAGATCCCCTGCCTTCGCCAGCGCCACCAGCTCTTTCAGATTCTTGGCCTTGACTGACTCACTGACGGCCAGCACTTGCGGCGTGACCGCGATATTGGCCACTGCATCAAAGTCCTTCAATGGGTCATACGGGAGTTTGGAGTACAGGGACGGCGCGATGGCGAATGGCCCTGTACTGGTCAGCAGCAAGGTGTAGCCATCGTTGGCTGCGCGGGCCGCGAAGCCGGTTCCGATCGTGCCTCCGGCTCCGGGCCGGTTTTCGACGATGAAGGGTTGACCCAATTTCCTGGACAGTTGCTCTCCCATGGAGCGGGCGATGATGTCACCGGTCTGTCCACCTGGGAACGGCACCACGATGGTGACAGGTCGGTTCGGGTAATCAGCCGCCGCCGCACTGGCGGCACACATACAGGTCAGGGCTGCCAGCAAAATGCGCTTGTACATCGTGTTTGTCTCCCTTGCAGCAGGTGCCAACACCCGCCGTGCTTGTTTTATTGGTACGTACCATTGAATGGTACGGACTATTCTATGGACAGTGGTGAGCGTCGTCAATCTCCAGCACAATGAACCCCCGGACAAGCAGGAAGACAGATGGAAGTTCGATACACAGAGTTGGCCAACGACCTGGTCAAGCAAATCAAGGAAGGCACGCTGCCTGTCGGCACAAGGCTTCCGAGCGAACTTGCATTGGCACAGCAATATGAAGTCAGCCGCACGACGCTTCGTTCGGCGCTGGATATCGTGGAAAGATTGGGCCTGATCGCACGCAAGCGGCGCGCGGGCACCGTGGTGCTGGCTCGCGAGACCACGCCTCACTACACCAAGTCGCTGCATACCATCGACGATCTGGTCAATTATGCGAGCTACACGGATCGAACGGTCATGGGGACAGAGAGCGTTGTGTGCGATGCGCCGCTGGCCGCCTCGCTGGGTTGCCGCCCGGGGCAACCGTGGATCAAGGTCAGCATGCTGCGCTGTGAACAGCATGGCGAACGTCAACCGGTCTGCTGGACCGATGCCTATCTGGATCCGCAAATCGGCGAGGACGTGCTCGCCATGATTCCAGACGGACCCGGGCTGATTTGCCACCTCATCGAAACCCAGACTGGCCGCACGCTGAAAGACCTGAAGCAGGAAATCGGAGCAACGACCCTCTCGCCCGAGATCGCCACTCACCTGCAGGCAGCACCCCACGCCACGGGTCTGGAAATCACCCGCCAGTATTACGACGCCGCCAAGCAGGCATTCCTGGTGACAGTCAGCACCTACCCTGCCGATAAATTCAAGTTCGTTTTCTGGATGCACCGCAATAATGCGGGAGACGCGCGGCGCGACTGAAGCTGGGGAGAATCATGTCGCCACGCCGCCATGTCTGGTCTGCTTCAGCAGGCTACCCGAGTGTTTGTCCATGTCGGCCACACCCGGCTCGGTCAGGCCCATCTGACGTTTCAGCACCGTGTACACATGCCGGGTCAAGGGGTCCATCACATCCCTGCGCATCCAGAGAAAATAGGTCACGTCCGGCAGCAGCGGCAGATTCTCCTGCTCACCCAATACACGGAAGTCCGGCATGAGCAGTTCGATGCTGCGCGCCGTCACGCCCAGACCGGCACGCAACGCGGCCTTGATACCGACCAGGTTCGGTGCGACATAATTCGTCTGCCAAGGCACGCGTGACTGCTCCATGGCGTTCAACGCGATGCGCCTGAAAATGCTGGGCTCATCGGCCAGCACCAAGGGCACGGGCGCACTTGGATCATGCACATAATCGGCGGCGCACAACCACACCGTGGGTGAGCGACGCAGCACCATGCCCTCCAGCAGGGGATCAAAGCGACTCGATATGGTGAGATCGATCTCGCCGGCATGCATCGCTTCCATCAGGAAGGGGCTGCGGTCGACCCGAATCTCCAGCTTGATGCGCGGTGAAGACCGCACCACATGTTTGAGCACCGTAGGAAGAATGGATTCGGCCACATCATGCGGTGAACCGATGCGCACCGTGCCTTCCAGTTCCTCACCGCTCAGGGTGCGCACGGCTTCGTCGTTGAGCACCAGCATCTGGCGTGCATAACGCACCAGTTGCTCGCCATGGCGCGAGAGATTTTTACCGCGTCCCTGCTTCTCGAATAACGGCAATCCGACGATGGCCTCCAGACGCTGCATCTGCTGCGTGACGGCCGATTGCGTGCGATGCAGCACCGCGGCCGCGCTGGCAAAGGTGCCGCCCTGCTCGATGGCGACCAGCGTGCGCAGCAGGTCAAGATCCAAGTTACGCATTAGAAACCCTTATGTATTCGCCTCGTAGTTTAAATTGTTCCTTCGAAAAAAGGTCGATAGAGTAGTGCTTAAGCCGTTATGAATACTAAGGGAAAACACTAATGAGCACCTTGAACATGCATGCGTCCGAGATCCAGCAAACGATCCAAAACATTAAGAATATTTTAGAAAACGAGACGTTGACGCGTGAGCGCCTGGATGATGTCCTGACCGAAGTCGTCGGTCTGGCCTCACACACGGACTGGTGGTCGGAAGACACCTACGCGGCACCCGACGACGGTGAACAGCAGGCGCGCTACCTCATTGCCGAAGATGATGACAAGCGCTATGCCCTATATCTGAACGTGATGCGACCCGGCAAGAAGATCGTGCCCCACGACCACACGACCTGGGCCTGCATTGCGGCAGTCGAAGGCATCGAACATAACTATGTGTATGAGAGAACCGACGACGGCAAGACGCCTGGCGTGGGTCAGCTCAAGCAGACTGATCTGGTGGTCGTCGAACCCGGCACCGGCATTGCGTTGATGCCAGACGACATTCATGCCGTCAAGATTCTGGGCGACAGCGTCATTCGGCATCTGCATATGTATGGCCGCGCCTTGGAAACGCTGGATCGGCGCACCGGTTTCGACCTGGACGCGGGCACCTGCTCGATCATGCCGATCGGCGTGCAGACCCGTCGCTGAGATGAATAAACCGCTCAAGCCCGCGACCACACTGCTGCGAGCCGGCCGGCCACACCGCGGCTGGATAAACACCCCCGTAACGCGTGCCAGCACCTATGTGTTTGACACCGTGCAAGCGTGGCGCGACACACGTGAACAGCGTGAAACCCAGCGACTCGTATCCTATGGCGCACGGGGAACCGAGAGCACGCACGCGCTGGAAGACGCACTCATTGCGCTGGAAGGCGGGGATCGCGCGCAGCTGTATCCGACCGGGCAAGCGGCCATCGTGACCGTGCTGCTGGCGTACCTGAAGCCTGGCGACCACGTTCTGATGACCGATGCCGTCTATGAACCGGTGCGGCGCTTCTGTTCGGAACACCTGAGCCGGCTGGGCATCGAGTACGAGTATTACCTGCCCGACGGCAGCGATCTCGCGGCACGCATCCGGCCGCAGACACGAATGATCTACGCCGAGTGTCCCGGCTCGCTGGTCTATGAAATGATGGATCTGCCGGCGGTGGCCGAGTTGGCCCATCGACACGACTGCATCCTCGCGGTCGACAACACCTGGGGAGCCGGACTGCTCTACCGTCCGCTCGAATTGGGCGCCGACCTCTCTGTCATTGCAGCCACGAAATATCTGGGTGGGCATGCCGATGTCATGATGGGCGCGGTGGTCTGCAAGGCTGGCGTGTGGCCGGCACTGCAGCGCGCCAGTATCGATTTTGGTCAGACGGTGGGTGCCGACGACGCTTACCTCGTGCTTCGCGGCATTCGCTCGCTGGCACCCCGCCTGCGCCAGCACCAGGACAACGCCTTGCGAGTGGCGGCCTGGCTGCAGCAACAGGCCGAGGTTGCAGCGGTGCTGTGCCCTGCCCTGCCGGGCGATCCCAACCATGCCCTGTGGCTGCGCGACTGCCATGGCACCAACGGGCTGCTCTCGGTTGAATTTGCAGCGGGCATCAGCCCCGCCGCAACCGAGCGCATGGTCGACGCACTCGCCCTGTTCGGCCTGGGTGCGTCATGGGGTGGGTTTGAAAGCCTGGTGGTGCCGGCCAACATGCTGCGCGCCCGAACGCTGACCGACTGGTCAGGCCGCGGCGCCATCTTGCGCCTGCACATTGGCCTGGAGGATCCCGAAGACCTGATCGCCGACCTGGCCCAAGGCCTGCAGCATCTGCAGGACTGAACGTTCGCTGCAGTATCGAGCCGGCACCTCATCCGGGTGCCCCGGGGCGACCCGCCCCCCCTTTCCATTCGCTACGCTAGAAGATGAACACTGACGACAAAAACAACATGCATGCCGCCATCACTGCCGCCACGCTGAAAACCTGGCTGCACGATGGCGACGAGATCGCACTGCTGGATGTGCGCGAGCACGGTCAGTACGGTGAGGCGCATATCTTTCATGCCGCCCCGGTTCCCTATAGCCGGCTGGAGGCAGATATCCTTCGACTCGCCCCCCGGCGCAGTGTTCGCGTGGTGGTGTATGACAACGATGATGGCGTGGCCCAGCGCGCCCAATCGGCACTGCACCGCCTGGGGTACCAGGCACACCGCCTGGAAGGCGGCATCGATGCCTGGACGGCCGCCGGCCTGAATGTGTTTGCAGGCGTGAATGTGCCCAGCAAGACCTTCGGTGAACTGGCCGAAATCGAATTCCATACACCTCGCATCTCGGCCCGAGCGCTTGCGGCCCGCCTGGAGAGCGGTGATGACCTCGTCGTGCTGGACGGCCGGCCGTTTACCGAATACCAGAAGATGAGCATTCCTGGCGCCATATGCTGCCCGAATGGCGAACTGGCCCTGCACGCCCACGCGCTGGCACCTGACCCCGCCACCACCATCGTCATCAACTGTGCCGGCCGCACACGCAGCATCATTGGTGCGCAGACGCTGATCAACCTGGGCATTCCCAATCCGGTCATTGCCCTGGAAAATGGCACGCAAGGCTGGTATCTGGAGGACCTCTCACTCGAGCATGGCGCAAGTCGCCGCCATGATGCGGGCGTGCCGGACGGAAACATCGACGCCTTGCGCGTGCGTGCAGAATCGCTCGCGACGCGCGCAGATGTGCCTACGCTTACGGCGGCGCAGGCCGCACAGTGGCTGGGCGACCCGACGCGCTCCACCTTCCTGTGCGATGTGCGCACCCCGGAAGAGTTCGCCACGGGCAGCCTGGCTGGCGCGCAGCACACGCCCGGCGGCCAGTTGATCCAGGCGACCGATCAGTACATTGCCGTGCGCGGCGCACGACTCATTCTGATCGACAACGACGGCGTGCGTGCTCCCGTCGTGGCCAGTTGGCTCGTTCAGATGGGGTGGGAGGCGGCCGTGCTGCAAGACGGCGTGAAGGCCAGCCTTGCGATGCCTGCAGACGGCGCGGGAGCGCACCCGGCGTGCGAACTGCCCGCCCTGCGCGCCATGGATTCGCAAGGAATTGCCCGCGTCTTGCATACCGGTGTGACCCTGATCGATCTGCGGCCCAGTCAGTCCTACCGGGCAGGCCACATCGAACAGGCACGCTGGTCGATTCGCCCGAGGCTGCCCTCGCTCGATCTCGCCGCCGGCTCACCCGTTGTGCTGCTCGCCAATGATGCCGATGTCGCACGCCTTGCCACCCTGGATCTGGTGCAAATGGGCATCACGGATGTGTCGGTCAACACCGGCACCCCGCAGGACTGGCGCGACGCGGGCCTGAACGTGGTCAGCACACCGGATGCCCCGGCAGACGCCGAGTGCATCGACTTTCTTTTCTTTGTACATGACCGCCATGACGGCAACAAACAGGCCGCGCGACAGTATCTCGCCTGGGAAACCAATCTGATCCACCAGATTGATCCGCAAGAACGCGCGACATTTGATTTCTCGCTCTCCGCGCTCGCCAACGATTCACTCTCGAGGTAATGATGCAAAAACGAAACTGGAAGTCGTGCACCGCCGTCCTGCTGGCCAGCTCGCTGGGTTTGCTCGCCAGTGCGCATGCCGAAAAACTCGCCACCATCAAAGAAAAGAATCGCCTGGTCTGCGGCACCCAGAATGCCAGCGTACCCTATGCCTACCAAGACGCGACGTCACGCACCTTCGTGGGCTACGACGTCGACATGTGTGAAGCACTGGCCAAAGGCCTGAACGTGGAACTCGAACACAAACCGCTCTCCACTGAAGCCCGCATACCGGAACTGAAGATGGGCCGAGTGGACGTCGTGGCCGGCGCCATGGCGTATCTGCCTGAACGCGCGCAGCAGGTGGACTTCAGCCTGCAGTATCTGCAGGGCAATATCAAGGTGCTGGTCAAGGAAAACGCCGGCATCAAAAGCCTGGCCGATCTCGCCGGCAAGCGTGTCTGCGCATCCAAGGGATCAAGCTCGGCCGCCATTGCCGAGCGTGTGCTCAAGGACAGCCGAATCATGACCTTCCAGGACGTGGCCTCGTGCAATCTGGGTCTGCAAAGCGACAAGGTCGAAGGCTTCACGGCCGGTGAGCTCGTGCTGAAACGCTTTGAAAATGATTCGCGCCAAAGTGCCAACCCGTCGATCATGCTGGCCGAACCCACGTACGTCGAGCGCATCGGCCTGGTCGTGGACAAGGGCAATCCCGAGCTGCTGGCGGCCATCAACGAGGTGCTGCGCAAAATGGATGCCAGCGGTGAGCTGGATCGCATCTACACCAAATGGATGGGTAAAGACTCCATCTACAAGCTCAATCGCACCTTCAAGGTCGAACCCGTCAACGCGTCGTAAGGCTGGATGATCGACATGGAATTCGACTGGGGCTTTCTCGGAACCGGCAACTACGCACAAAAGCTGGCCACCGGCGTACAGACCACGCTGGAGCTATTCGGGACCGCGTGGGTGGGCGGGTTCATCATTGCGCTGCTTATCGTGGCATTGCGTGCCGTGCCGTTCAAGCCGCTGAGCACGC
>JBAZPE010000102.1:0-7039 GCA_041648375.1 Burkholderiaceae bacterium
GATTGAAGTGGTTTTCGGTCAACCCGTGCGAGGTGCCGATTTGATGCCTTATATGCAGAATTTGCGTCAGGTCGGACGCAAAAGCATGCGCATCTTTGCAGAAACCGATGGCAATCGTCATTGCGCCCGCTTGTTGCCCAGCGAGCATTACACCCGTTTGCAGCTCGCCGTGTTGCTGGCCAACCGCAGCGGTGCCCTCACGGCCATCGAATGGTCACAGGCCTGGGCACGCGCCCAGGATCTCGCCGAACGCTTCGACGCCGCAGTAGAGGGTCCGGAGACCGCTCCAGTGCTCGAACAGGCCGTCAGCCTGGATGAAGTGTGCGCACGACTCGATGCTCAGGTCGGTCTGACGCTGATGCTGGGCTGCGCCCAGCCGGCTGGTGAAGTGCTCGCCATCGCACGCGAAATGGGTTTTGTGCATGAAGGCAGCCGCCTGGCCTGGATGTCCGAAGAAGGCATTGCCCGCTTCACGCTCGCGCGGGGTGACGGGGTTGCTTTCGATGCAGGCACCGGTGGTGTGTCCCGATTGAATCTTCTGCTGGATGTGCCTTGCAGCCCGGCAGATGATCGCGCCTTCGGTCGTATGGTCGATGTGGGTCGCGAACTGGCATCGCGTCTGCGCGCCGAGCTGGTCGATGACCAGGGGCGTCCGGTTTACGAAGGGGCCGACGGCACGATCGATGAGCGTCTGCGCACGCTGTTCACGCATCTGGATCAGGCCGGTCTGCGCGCCGGGAGTCCGCGTGCCCAACGGGTATTCGCTTGAAGCAGCCGGACCCGTTGCAGCAAGGGCAGGTGGGCACACCTGACCAGATCGCCGCATCCTTGCGTGAGGCGATCGAAGCCCATAATTACCGTTACTACGTGCTGGATGATCCATCGGTCGACGATGCCGAGTACGACCGGCTGATGACCCAGCTTCAGGCGCTGGAGCAGGAGCATCCGGAGCTCGTCACCCCTGAGTCGCCCACGCAACGTGTGGGCGCCACGCCCTCGGGGGCGTTCGAACCCGTGCGGCACGCGCAGCCCATGCTGTCACTGGGCAACGCCTTTGCTCAGGAGGATGTCGAAGCCTTCGACAAGCGCGTGAACGACACCCTGCGTGCGGCCGGCATGCTTGCCGAGGACGCCCAGACAGAATATTTCTGCGAACTCAAGCTCGATGGCCTGGCCATCAGCCTGCGCTATGAAGCCGGCAAGCTCGTGCAGGCGGCGACTCGTGGCGACGGGCAAACCGGCGAGGATGTCACCGGCAATATTCGCACCATCAAGGCCATTCCCCTGACGCTGAAAGCGGGCGCGCCCGCTGTGCTGGAAGTTCGGGGCGAAGTGCTGATGAACCGCAAGGACTTCGACAGCCTGAACGCCGTACAGGCAAAAGCCGGTGGCAAGGTGTTCGTCAACCCGCGCAACGCAGCCGCCGGTAGTTTGCGTCAGCTCGATCCCGCCGTGACCGCTCGTCGCAAGCTGCGTTTTTTTGCTTATGGTTGGGGAGAAATCTCTGGCCTGGCGCAGGCACGCGTGGGCCAGCTCGACGGCGCTGTCTTGCCTCACGACACGCATGGCGCGATGCTGAACTGGCTCGATGAACTCGGGCTGCCGGTCAATCGCAGTCATAACAAGGTGGCCAACGGCTGTGCCGGCCTGTTGGACTATTACCGCGACACAGGCGAGGCCCGCGCCGGCCTGCCCTACGATATCGACGGCGTGGTCTACAAAGTCAACGCCTTGCCTGCGCAAAAGGTGCTGGGTTTCGTCGCGCGTGCGCCGCGTTTTGCACTGGCGCACAAGTACCCGGCTGAAGAGGCGACCACCACGCTGCTGGATATCGAGGTGCAGGTGGGACGCACCGGCGCCATCACGCCAGTCGCACGATTGGCGCCCATCTTCGTGGGCGGTGTCACGGTCACCAACGCCACTTTGCACAATGAGGATGAGATTCGTCGCAAGGACGTGCGCATCGGTGATACCGTCGTCGTGCGCCGCGCCGGCGACGTCATCCCGGAGGTAGTAGGTCCCGTGCTGGCCCAGCGTCCCGATACCGCGCGCGAGTTTCGCATGATCACCGAATGTCCGGTCTGTGGGTCGGCCATCGAACGTCTGGAAGATGAGGCGATTGCGCGTTGTACAGGCGGCCTGTTCTGCGCCGCGCAGCGCAAGCAGACGTTGCGACACGCTGTGGGCCGGCGCGCCCTGGATATCGAGGGCCTGGGCGAGAAGCTGATCGATCAACTCGTCGACAACGACCGCTTGCACTCGCTTGCCGACATCTACACCCTCACCGCGCTGGAGCTGTCGCTCTACGATCGCATGGGGAAAAAATCTGCCGACAATCTGGTGCAGGCCATTGAGAAAGCCCGCACGCCGGCTTTGGGACGCCTGATCTTTGCGTTGGGCATTCGGCACGTCGGTGAAACCACTGCGCGTGATCTCGCCCGCCACTTCGGTTCGCTCGATGGTGTGATGAACGCCGAAGAGGCGCAATTGCTCGAGGTCAACGATGTGGGACCGGTCGTAGCGGGCTCGGTGCGCCGATTCTTCGCCGAACCCCATAATCGTGAAATCGTCTCGCGCCTCACTGAGCGCGGCGTCGAACCCGTTGCCGAAGCCGAGCGAGCCTCCGGCAGCCTGAATGGGCTCACCTTCGTACTGACAGGCACCATGCCAGAGTGGACACGGGACGACGCGACACGGCATGTGCTGGCCGCAGGCGGCAAGGTCAGCGGCTCGGTGTCTCGCAAGACCCACTATCTGGTCGCGGGTGAAGATGCCGGGTCGAAATTGAAGAAAGCGCAGGAGTATGGCGTACCCATCCTGGATGAGGCCGGACTGAAGGCGCTGCTGGGCATGTAATGCCGGCGGCGAACGGGTCAACCTGAGTCGCACCACGCACTGTCGGGTGTGACGCAATCCTCACTGTCGACCACGTTGCCTGCGCGAGTGAAGCGCAACGTTCGAGCGCATGTTGTCGTAGCATGATGGGAAACCATAACGACACAATAAGTCGAGGAGACAATCATGCGAGCTGGTCACAAGCGCTGGATGCCTGCATGCGCGATAGACGGCGTGCGCCGCTGCGCACGCCGCTGCGCACGCCACGTTCTGACGATGGGTGCCAGCATGCTGGCCTTGTTGCTGCTGGGGGCGACGGCGTCGCAGGCACAGACTGTCTGGACGCCGCAGAAACCCGTCAAGATCGTCGTGCCTTATCCTGCGGGTGGGCCTGCCGATCTGCTGGCACGGCTGCTGGGTGAGCAGATGAGCGTCACCTGGAAGCACCCCGTTCTGATCGACAACCGGTCGGGCGCGGCGGGCATGATAGGCGCACAAGCGGTCGCCGCGGCACCCGCCGACGGTCACACCCTATTGTTCATGCTGTCCACGATTGTCCAGAACCCTCATCTGTTCAAGAGCGTGCCCTACGACGTATTCAAGGACTTCGAGCCGGTGTCCGAGGTCGTGCGCGGCAAGGTCATGTTCGTCATCCAGGGCGCAATCCCTGCCAACACGTTGGCAGAGTTCATCGATCTGGCCCGGGCTTCGCCTGGCAAATATTCCTATGGCACCTATGGGATCGGCTCGGGACCGCACACCTACGGCGAAATGCTCAACGACGCCGCAGGCATCGCTATGACGCATGTGCCCTATCGAGGGCAGGCGCCCGTCGTGCAGGACATGCTGGGCGGCCAGATCCCGGCCGCCTACGTGTCGGTCGGGGGCATCTTGCAGCACTTGAATGATGGACGATTCAAGGTGCTGGCGGCAGGTGCGCCCACGCGTTCCGCCCAACTGCCGAACGTACCCACTTTCGCTGAGCAGGGCTATCCGGCGCTCGATCTGGCGGGTTGGTACGGCATGTTTGCGCCAGCAGGCACGCCTGCGCCGACCGTCTTGGCCATCAACGCCGAGATCGCACGGATCGTGCATACGCCTGCCTTTCAGGAAAGAATGGCTGCCATGGGCATTGCTCCCGTGGGCTCGGATGTAGCATCCTTCAAACAGACGGTACGCGACGATTACGATCAGTGGGGTGCCGTGATTCGTCAATACAACATCAAGGCTGAATGATGACGCAATCCTACGATGCGCTTGTGTGCGAGCAGTACGGCAGTTGGCGTGATCTTGTCATACGCGCGGTTGATCGCCCCACGCTTCTGCCCGGGCAGGTTCGCATCAAAATCGCTCATGCCGGTGTGGGATTTGCGGTCAGCCTGTTCGTGGCGGGCACTTACCAGCGTCGTCCCCCGCTGCCATTCACACCCGGTACCGAGTGTGCCGGAACTGTGCTTGAAACCGCGTCCGATGTCACGCACGTCAAAGCCGGTGATCGGGTGGTCGCCGCACTCGACTGGGGCGCATTTGCCCAGGAGGCCGTAGCCACGGCTGAAACGGTCTATCCCGTGCCCGATGGCCTGGCCCTCTCGCAGGCCGTTGCCCTGCCGATCAGCTATGCGACGGCATGGTCGGCCTTGACCTGGCGAGCCGGGCTTACGGCCGGGGACACCATGCTGGTGCATGGTGCGGCAGGTGGATTGGGCATGGCGGCCGTTCAGATCGGAAAGCTCTTCGGCGCCACGGTCATTGCCACGGCGAGCACGCCGGACAAGCGTGCGCAGGCGTTGGCGCGCGGGGCCACGCATGCCCTGAGCTCCGATCCCCAGACCCTCGCCGCCGAAGTCAAGGCGATCACCGGCGGGCAGGGCGTTGACGTGGTCTTCGATCCGGTGGGTGGGGCGCTGTTCGATGCATCGCTGCGCGCGGTTGCCCCGGAGGCACGCATCCTGGTCATCGGTTTCGCATCGGGACAGATTCCTTCCGCTGCGGCCAACATTCTTCTGGTCAAGAATGTGTCGGTCATCGGCTTCAATTACGGCTACTACATTGGCTGGGGTCTGAAGGATGTCCGAAAACAATATGCCCCACGGGTGCAGGCACTGGTTGCCGATGTGCTGGCCGCGGCCGCACAGGGCCGACTAGGTGAGGTACCTACCCAGCCTTATCCCTTTTCTCAGTGGACACAGGCTATCGAGGCCGTGATGACACGCCGTTCAGTCGGCAAAGTCGTACTCGACATCTAAGCGGAGTCAGCATGAAGGAGACAGCATGATGGTGCAGCAGATCAACAATCAGACCGATCAGACCGACGGCGATGATGCCATTTTTGCAGGGCTGACTGTGCTCGATCTGAGCCAGGGCATTGCCGGACCCTATTGCGGACAGATCCTGCGCCAACAGGGCGCGCGGGTCATCAAAGTCGAGCCACCGCAAGGGGATTGGTCACGCACCATGGGGCGCAGTCGGGAAGGTCTCAATGCACTGGCCATTGCCTACAACACGGGCAAGGAAAGCGTGGTTCTGGATACCCGCAGTGAGGCAGGCAGGCGCGCCTTGTTCGAGCTCGCATCGCATGCCGATGTGGTCCTGCAGAACTACCGTCCCGGCGTGGTATCACGCATGGGGGTGGACTATGACAGCTTGCGCCAGGCCCGCCCCGATCTCGTCTATCTCTCGATTTCGGGCTATGGGTCCGATGGCCCGTCGTCGGCGCTGCCTGCGCTGGACACCGTGATGCAGGCGGTGACTGGCATGATGCATGTCAACCGGGATGCGGCCGGCAAGCCCCGGCGGGTGGGTTTTTTTGTCATCGATCTGGCGACGGGGCTCTACGCCGCGCAAACGGTTGCCGCGGCGCTGTATCGCAGCGCTCGCACGGGCAAAGGGCGTCACATCGAGTTGTCCATGTTGCAGACCTGCGCGGCGCTCCAGGCTTACGTGCTGCTGGAGGATGCGTTGTTCCCGGGCGATGCGTCCTCGGTGTTCACGGCACCGTCGGGGCTGTTCGACACCGCTGACGGTGCGGCCTATGTCAGCATGGTCAACGACGCGATGTTCCTGCGCTTGTGCACGCTGATGCATCGACCGGACTGGGCGGCAGACACGACCTTGCACACCTCCGCGGGGCGGGCACAGCGCGCGTCGGAGATCAACACGGCGGTCGCTGACATGCTGATCACGCAACCCAATGCCCATTGGGAGGCGCTGTTCACCCAACACGATGTGCTGTTCGGCGTCGCGGCCGAGCCCCCCGCCATGCGTCACCACCCTCAGGCGATCCATGCCGGGATCTTCACCGATATGGAGCTGCCGGGTGTGGGTGCCTTGCCCTGGACAGGCATGCCGGGCATGGGGCGAAAACAGCCGCCACCCGGCAAAACACCTCGCTTGGGTGAGCACACGGCTGACATTTTGAAGGAATTCGGCATCGTTCTGGACTGAGGGCCTGCGCCAAGTGTGGCGTTTTCAAGCCCGTGACCTCTGCAGATGCAGCGACTGCAGCCAAAGCGTGGCCGCCAATGCAATCGCCGGTCACTGATCACCCCTGACAGGGTGCACAGTGACCGGCGATATCAGGCTGCCCCTCGATCAGGGCTGCGAAGAAGATTTACTGGATCTTCGCCTTGCCGCGCAGTTCTTCCTGGTACTTGGCAAGCGTCTGCTGACGCAGCATTTCTTCGATCTGCGGCTTGACCTGATCGACCGGGGGGAATTCCACCGGACGCGTGTCTTCAACCATGATGATGTGCCAGCCGAACTGGGTTTGCACGGGCTTGTCTACCAGCGCACCTTTTTTCAGCGTCGTGACGGCATCGGCAAACGGCTTCACATAGTTGCTGGGAGGGGCCCAGCCCAGATCGCCACCGCGCTGCGCGCTGCCGGGATCTTTGGAGTTCTTCTTGGCCAGATCGTCGAACTTCGACTTGTCCTTCTGCAACTGGGCCAGAATGTCGTTGGCAGCCTTTTCGTCGGCAACCAGAATGTGGCGAACCTTGTATTCCGACTGACCGTCCTGCGACTTCTTCACCTTGTCGTATTCGGCATTGACCTGCGCATCAGTAACCGGGTGCTTGGACAGGTAGTCGGCCATCAGCGCACGAACCAGAATGCCCTGGCGTGCCAGTTCGAGTTCGGACTGCACTTCGCCCTGTTTGGACACGCCACTGCTTTCAGCGGCCTGCACGAAGACCTGGCGATTGAT
>JBAZPE010000103.1:0-7038 GCA_041648375.1 Burkholderiaceae bacterium
GGCTCGCTGATCGCGCGCCTGGACCGCTGCCCAACGCGTGTCATCCTCTGTCGCAGTAGTATGAAGGCTGACCATGTCCTGTCCTGTGCAATCGATGACGATACCTCAGCTTAAAAACAAATGCAGTGCCCCGCATCCCGCTCGTTGCGGTTGAATTCCAGGCGCGCCCCATGCATGCTTGTCCACTATGACGCTGAACCTGTTTGACGATTCCGATTTTCACGCGCCGCTCGATGCGCGCATGGGCGAGCAGGCCTGGGTGCTGCGTGGTTTCGCGCAGCCTTATCTGTCCGACCTTCTGCAGCACCTGGAACAGGTGATCGTCGCTGCGCCCTTGCGTCACATGGTGACACCAGGGGGGCACACGATGTCGGTTGCCTCCACCAATTGCGGTCAGCTGGGCTGGACGACCGATCATCAGGGCTATCGTTATGGTGCATGCGATCCCCTGACTGGATCGCCATGGCCAGCGATACCGAGTGTCTTCATGGCGCTGGCGGCAGCAGCGGCCGATCGTGCGGGGTTCCCCGCGTTCCTGCCGGATGCCTGCCTGGTGAACCGATACGCCGTGGGGGCCAAAATGTCGCTGCACCAGGACAAGAACGAGCGCGATCTGGCGGCACCTATTGTCTCGGTATCGCTGGGCATGCCTGCTGTCTTTCTGTTCGGCGGCATGACCCGATCCGCACCCACGGCACGGTATCCGCTTTTTCATGGTGACGTGGCCGTGTGGGGTGGGGTGGACAGGCTGCGCTTTCACGGCGTGTTGCCGGTCAAGGCACAGCCGCATGCCGAGCTGGGGGAATGCCGCATTAATCTGACGTTTCGCCAGGCCGGTCTGGCTCGGTGAGGGATCTCCCCGAGAGACCCGACAGTGAGCAGAAGTCCTCAGCTGACGAACGGGCTGGCTGGTGCCACAGATACACGCCTACAATGTCATGCAAAATGAACATTTATCAAAGTAATAGCTTAGATGTTCATCTGGTGAGACATATTGAGCCTTTCATGACGTCATACCTGGACTCGTGAACACGACAGCTGCGATGACCGATCCCGTTGGAGAGCAATCTACGCGAGCTCCGGCTTCCTGAAGCAGGCATTTTCGTGGTCCTCGACGATGCCGCATGCCTGCATCCAGGCATAGACGATCACCGGGCCCACGAATTTGAATCCGCGCTGCTTCAGCGCTTTCGAGATGTCCTGCGACAGCGGCGTCTGTACGGGTCGCGGGCCATGCATGTGGATGGGCGAGCCGCCAGCCATTGTCCAGATGAACGCGGAGAAATCTTCGCCGGCTGCCTGCATCGCGAGATAGGCGCGGGCGTTGCCGATGGTGGCTTCGATTTTGCTGCGCGAACGGATGATGCGTGCGTCCTGCATCAGCCGCTCGACATCTGCCTGATCGAACGCGGCCACCTGAACCGGATCGAAGCCTGCAAACAACTCACGAAACGCGTCGCGCTTTTTGAGAATGGTCAGCCAGGACAGACCGGCCTGAAAGCCATCGAGCATCAGCTTTTCCCAAAGTTTGCGGCTGTCTCGCTCAGGCACCCCCCACTCCTGATCATGGTAGGTCTCCAGCAAGGGGTGGGACTGTGCCCATACACATCGGTACGACATTTTGGATTCCGAGGTTGAATCGCGTCGGGCGCGCCTGCCACGCACTATAGCGCGCCACGCATGCGTCATTTTGGTGCGCAGGTGCGTGTCCTGACGCCTTCATCTGGTGCGCTGCACCACAGTGCACGCGAAGAGGGCGCGCACTCAGGCTGAAAAACAGTGACGGGCTGCGTGCGCGGCGGTCGATTTTGATTTGCGTAGCCCTATATAGCGCGACGTAGTGATCGTGTTCCCTGATTTTCTCATCGGCAATCGAAAATTGGCATGGACATTGCTTTTGCTGAAGGGAGCGCCCAGCCATGGTCGCCTCCCACAATCGAACATCAGGAACAACGACGTTCCGCAACACCTGGCAACAAGCCGGGCGTGCGGGACGTTTTTTTTTCTTCAGGAGCGTTGATGAAGCTGCAAAACCATTTCCGCGAGGCAGACACCGCCCGCGATGCGCACGCCACCCTTGCTGATCCCATGCGCCGCAAATGGCTGGGCACGACCGCACGCGTGGTGGCCGGTGCCAGCGTCATCAGCCTGATCGATCCGCTGGTGCGTGCGGGTGCCTGGGCCGCCGGGTCGGATGCGCCCGAGAAGTCGGAAGTCAAGATCGGGTTCATTCCATTGACTGACTGTGCGTCGGTCGTGATGGCGTCCACACTGGGCATCGACAAAAAGTACGGCGTCACCATCGTGCCTTCGAAGGAAGCGTCCTGGGCCGGTGTGCGTGACAAGCTGGCCAATGGCGAACTGGATATGGCGCATGTGCTTTACGGCCTGATTTACGGCGTGCAAATGGGCATCGGCGGCGCGGCCAAGGACATGGCTGTGCTGATGAACCTGAACCACAACGGCCAGGCCATCACGCTGGCCAACAAGTTCAAGGATGCCGGCGTCATGGATGGCGCAGGGCTGGCCAAGCACATGGCGGCGAACAAGGGCGACTACACCTTTGCCCAGACCTTTCCCACAGGTACGCATGCCATGTGGCTGTATTACTGGCTGGCGTCGGTGGGCATCGATCCCTTCAAGGATGCGCGCATGATCACGGTGCCGCCTCCGCAGATGGTGGCCAACATGCGGGTCGGCAACATGGACGGTTTTTGCGTAGGCGAACCTTGGGGCGCGCGCGCCATCATGGACAAGATCGGGTTCACTGCCGTCACCACGCAGGAGATCTGGCAGGATCATCCGGAAAAAGTGTTGGGCACCACGGCCGATTTCGTCGAGCGCCATCCCAATACGGCGCGTGCAGTCACCGCTGCCATTCTGGAGGCCAGCAAATGGATCGACGCCAGTGACGACAACCGGCGCAAAACGGCTGAGACCATCGCCGCGCGTTCGTATGTGAACACCAGCGCCGATGTCATCACGGGTCGCATGCTGGGCCAGTACGACAACGGGGCCGGCAAGACCTGGACCGATGCGCATCCCATGCGTTTCTTCGATGACGGGCGCGTCGGCATGCCCTATCTGAGCGATGGCATGTGGTTCCTGACCCAGCACAAACGCTGGGGGCTGCTCAAGGAACACCCTGACTATCTGGCCGTAGCACGCAAGGTCAATCGCATCGATATCTACAAGCAGGCTGCTACCGCATCGAAAACGCCCGTCATCGGCGAGGAGATGCGCGCATCCACCTTGATCGATGGCGTGGTGTGGGATGGCAGCCATCCGGCCGCCTATGCCGATGGTTTCAAGATCAAGGTCTGACCGCTTGCAGGCAGGGCGCCGCGCGCGGTGTCCTGATCTTCCGAACGTTTTTCTGGAGTCTTCATGTCCACCATTGTCGAACCTGCGGTGCCGATGATCCGACCGATCTGGCGCGATCGTCTCGAATCCGTCGTGCGTGCTGCCCTCGGACCCATCGCCGGCTTTGCGCTGTTCGTGCTGATCTGGCAAACCATCAGCATGTTGATTCCGGAAATTCCTACCCCAGGCGTGACCTGGGCGGCCGCGCGCGAGCTGTTTGCCGATCCGTTCTATGTGAATGGCCCCAACGATATGGGTATCGGCTGGAACGTGCTGGCCTCGCTCAAACGGGTGGCGCTGGGATTTGGCCTGGCGGCATTGATCGGCATCCCCATCGGTTTCCTCATCGGCCGGTTCACGGCGTTGAACGCCATGTTTTCACCCATCATCAGCCTGCTGCGACCCGTCTCGCCCCTGGCCTGGCTGCCGCTGGGCCTGCTGCTGTTCAAGGCAGCAGACCCGGCGGCCATCTGGGCCATTTTCATCTGCTCCATCTGGCCCATGATCATCAACACGGCCACAGGTGTCTCTCGGGTGCCGCAGGACTATCTGAATGTGGCGCGGGTGCTGAACCTGTCGGAGTGGAAGGTGATGACGCGCATTCTACTGCCGGCCGTGCTGCCTTATGTGCTGACCGGCGTGCGGCTATCCATCGGGACCGCGTGGTTGGTCATTGTGGCCGCCGAGATGTTGACCGGCGGCACCGGAATCGGTTTCTGGTTGTGGGACGAGTGGAACAACCTGAAGGTCGAAAACATCGTCATCGCCATTTTCGTGATCGGCATCGTCGGTCTCATTCTTGAATTCGTGCTGATCCAGATCGCACGTCGTTTCACCTACAACGAGGAGTAATTCGATGAGCCCCTTCGTTAAAATCGAGCGCGTCGGCCAGACGTTCAATACCCGCCGCGGCAACTTCGTGGCCTTGCGCGATATCGATCTGTCCATCGCCAAGGGCGAATTCGTCACGCTGATCGGTCACTCGGGTTGCGGGAAGTCCACGCTGCTGAATCTGATTGCAGGATTGACGCGTCCCACGACCGGCGTGCTGCTCAGTGCGGGTCGCGAGATCACGGGTCCCGGGCCTGATCGCGGCGTCGTCTTTCAGAATCACTCCTTGCTGCCCTGGCTCACCTGCTTCGAGAATGTCTATCTGGCCGTGGAGCGGGTGTTCGGTGCCACCGAGAACAAGCCAGCGCTCAAGGCGCGCACGCATGCCGCGCTGGAGCTGGTGGGCCTGACGCACGCGCAGGGCAAGCTGCCGCGCGAGATTTCAGGAGGGATGAAGCAACGCGTGGGCATTGCGCGCGCCCTGTCCATCGAACCGCAAGTGCTGCTGATGGACGAGCCCTTCGGCGCACTGGACGCCCTGACGCGCACCCACCTGCAGGATGAGCTGCTGAAGATCGTGGCCCACACCCGCAGCACCACTGTGATGGTCACGCACGATGTGGACGAGGCAGTACTGCTGTCGGATCGGATCGTGATGCTCACCAACGGACCCGCGGCGACGATCGGTCAGATACTGGAGGTCAACATCCCGCGTCCGCGTGATCGCGTGGCACTTGCCTCTGATCCGGCCTATCAGGCTGCGCGCGCCGCCGTGGTCGATTTCCTGCATCACCGTCATGCGCCGGGCCGCGCGGATGCGAAGGTCGCGTCGCGCGTGGTGTCACCCGTCATTGAACATGCTCCTTCAGCCATGCCGAACGTTGCGCCCGGCACGCAGGAGGCCGTGGCAGCACTGCGCGTGACGCAGTCGGCAGCAGAGGACATCTCGCCGGAAGCGCCGGCCCGGTTGCATGTCGCCTCGTCATCGGCGACACCGACGTCCCCGGCTGGCGACGTCGTGCGTCCGGCACCGACGACCCCCGCTGGCGACGTCGTCCGTCCGGCATTGGTGTCCGTCGCACGCGCCGCTGGCGCGCGCGGCTGACTGGACGCGCACCGTGACCTCGTCCAGACAGCGACTGGTGGTGATCGGTAACGGCATGGCGGGCATGCGTACCGTCGAGGAAGTGATCCGTCTGGCGCCGGGACTCTACGACATCACGGTCTTCGGGGCCGAGCCTCACCCCAATTACAACCGTATTCTGCTCTCGCCAGTCCTCACGGGTGAGCAGGCGTTTGAAGACATCATTCTCAACGATGAGAGCTGGTATGCCGCGCACGGCATCCGGCTCTACCTGAATCGCAAAGTAGTCGCGATCCACCGCGGCAAGCGCCTGGTTACCGCCGACGATGGTACCGAGGCGCACTACGATCGACTGCTGCTGGCCACGGGCTCGCGTCCCTTCGTGCTACCCGTGCCGGGCAACACGTTGCGCGGCGTGCTGACGTTTCGTGATGCCGACGATGTGCAGCGCATGATCCGGGCCAGTGTGACGCAGCGGCGCGCCATCGTGATCGGTGGCGGGCTGCTCGGGCTGGAGGCGGCTAACGGGCTGGCCAATCGCGGCATGTCGGTCACGGTTGTCCATGTTGGTGAAGGCTTGCTCGATCGGCAGCTCGACACCCGCGCAGCGGCACTGCTGCAAAGCAGTCTGCGCGCGCGTGGCTTGAGATTCCTGATGCAGCGCCACACAGCCGCCTTGGTCGACGATGGCACGGGACACGTGTGTGCCGTTCGCATGGCCGATGGCGAGGAGGTGGGCGCTGATCTGGTGGTCATGGCCGTGGGGATCCGACCCAATACCGAGCTTGCCGAACAGATCGGCCTGTTCGTGGATCGGGGCATCGTCGTGAGCGACACGCTGCAGACCTATGATCCGCGCATCTACGCCGTGGGTGAATGCGTCAGCCATCGTGGCATCGCCTATGGCCTGGTTGCGCCGCTGTTCGAGCAGGCCAGCGTTGCGGCCAACCATCTTGCCAGGCTCGGCATCGGCCGCTACCAGAGCCGTGTCACGGGGACTCGTCTGAAAGTGACGGGTATTGAACTGTTCTCAGCAGGCAATTTCGTAGGCTCGGCCGATTGCGCGTGCATCGTGCATCACGACACGGTCGCCGGCATCTACAAAAAGCTCGTGATCAAAGACGATTGCCTTGTGGGTGTTTGCCTGTATGGCGACACGGCGGACGGCGCCTGGTATGTCGAGCTGATCCGCACGCGTGCATCGATCGCGGCGATCCGCGATCAGTTGATGTTCGGACCGCCGGAGCAGGACCTGGGCACACTTGCCGCTACTGCCACTGCTACTGCCACTGCCACCGACATCGAAGCCGACAGCATGGCGAGGATGGAATAGACATGAATGGCTTGAAGACCGACACGGCGGCGAGTAACCGATCCGCGGGCACACCGACCGAGATGCCGCTCGCATTCCTGCGCACGCCATCCACCGATAGCGTGGCGTCAATCTGCTGCTATTGCGGCACGGGTTGCGGCGTTCGGGTACAAGTTCGCGATGCACGCGTCATCGCCGTCGAAGGCGATGTCGATCATCCCTCGAGTCGCGGCGCGCTGTGCAGCAAAGGCACCGCACTGGCTGACACCGTCCGAGACGACGACACTCGGGTGCTGCACGCCTTGTCACGCGTGTCTCGTGACGCGCTGCGACAACCTGTCGCGCTGGAGGCAGCGCTCGATCAGGTGGCCCAGCGCCTGGCGGAAATCGTGCAAAAGCACGGGCCGGATTCGGTGGCGTTCTATGTGTCCGGCCAGTTGTTGACTGA
>JBAZPE010000104.1:0-7013 GCA_041648375.1 Burkholderiaceae bacterium
TCTTCGGGCGCCTGAGCTCTGCCGGTATCCGCGTCGTAGGTGTGCCGCGTCTGGCCGATGGCCCGGATGTTCAGGCGCTGGCGCACATGGCCGAGGTTCACCGCCCCAAACTTTTCATTCTGAATACCGCGGTGCACAACCCCACCGGCCACACCCTGTCGGCAGGCGTGGCCTATGAGGTGCTGCGCATTGCCGAGCGTCACGATTTTCTGCTGGTCGAAGACGACACCTATGCCGATTTCCATCCGGGTGCGCCGGTGCGGCTGGCTGCGCTGGACCGGCTCAATCGGGTGTTACTTGTCGGGGGTTATTCCAAGACGCTGGCCGCCAGCCTGCGGGTCGGGTACATCGCTGCGCACGCTGATCTGATCAACAAACTGGTCGACATCAAGCTGCTTTCCGGCCTGACTACGCCCGAGATGGGCGAGCAGGTGCTGCACCGCATTCTGGTGGACGGCCAGTATCGCCGGCATGTGGATCGCCTGCGCAACCGGGTCGATCAGGCCCGCGATGCGCTGCTCAAAGCCTTGCTCAAACTCGATTTCACGGTCGATACGGAGCCGCGCGCCGGCATGTTCATCTGGGCAGATTGCGGGTCGGATTCTGAAGTACTGGCTCGCCGCGCTGCCCAGGTCGGCCTGTTGCTGGCGCCCGGCGTGCTGTTTTCCCCGTTGCAACTGCCTTCATCGAAGTTGCGCATTTCAGTGGCAGCGCTGGAGAATCGCAAGGGGTGGCAGATGCTGGAGACCCTGGTTCGGCCATAGAGACCCAGGCTCAAACAATTCTTCGCATTTCCTCCATCGTGTTCTTACCCGAATTCGCTAGGATTCGGCCCGAGCCTTATGATGAATTCATCCCTGACTAAAAGGCGCCTTCCGTTTTGAACCTGAGTACACGCACGGTCACGTTCGGCGTGACCGCCAAGCTCTTCCTGGCCTTTCTTGCCGTAGGCATCATCGTCACCCTGGCGATGGGGGCAGCGTTGCGCTGGAATTTCGAGCGGGATTTCTTCAGCTATATCCAGGCACGCGAGGCGCGTCGTGCCGAGCGTATCGAAGCCTCGCTGACCGCGCTCTACCGGCGCGATGGCAGTTGGCGCCAGGTGCAACGCAATCCTGCGCACTGGCGCCACCTGCTCAGCGTGCCGCCGGCCTGGCCGCCTATGGCCGAGGATGTGGAGCCCGTACCGGTGCCTGCTGACGAGGTGTCGCGCCGCAGTGGCCAGAATGGGGCCAGCGCCGGCGTCGGTAGTGCACCGGCGCTCCAGCCCGGCGTCATTGCGCGCACCAATCTTGCCAATCGGCCTCCCTCGCTGGTGCACGGGTCCAGCGCCCTGGATAGTGAAGCACTCGCCAACGATGCCATGCGTGTGCCACCGCCGCCCTACACCCTGCTCAGTGCCGATGAAACCTGGCTGGCAGGCGCCGAGAGCCCGCCTGCCAGCGCGCCGCGCCGCCCCATCAGGGTGGGCGAACGCACGGTGGGGTGGTTGATCACCCCGGTGCCCGAACGCATTCCCGACGATTCCGACCTGCGCTTCCAGAGCGAGCAGCGAGAAGCGACGTGGATCATGGGACTGCTGGCGGTGGTGCTGGCGGCCATCGCCAGTATCAGTCTGGCGCGTGTCGTGTTGGCGCCGGTTCGCCGCCTGGGGCGTGGTACCCATGCGCTGGTCGCTGGCGACTATGCGGCGCGCGTGCGTGTGGCGTCGTCGGACGAACTGGGCGGTCTGGCGCAGGATTTCAATGCGCTGGCCGAGACGCTGCAGCGCAACGAGGCGCTGCGCCGCGAGTGGTTTGCCGACATTTCGCATGAGCTGCGCACGCCTCTGGCGATCATGCGGGGCGAGCTCGAGGCGCTGCAGGATCACATCCGCCCGGTGACGCCACAGGCCTTGCAATCGCTGCAGGCCGAGGTGGCACGACTGAACAAGTTGATCGATGATTTGTACGAGTTGGCGCTCTCTGACGTGGGGGCGCTGACCTATCGCATGGTGCGTGTTCGTGTGGACGAACTGGTCAAGGACGAAGTGCAGGTGTTTACCACCCGCATGCAGGCCAAGGGAATCGAAATCGAGGCCGCCATCCAGCCCGTGGCGCCGATCGAGGGCGATGCCCAGCGTCTGGCGCAGTTGATCAGCAATATCCTGGAGAACGCGCTACGCTACACCAACGCACCGGGCCGCATCGTCGTGCGGGTGTCGCAGGTTGGCAAGCAGGTCACGCTCGATATCGAAGATTCTCCCCCCGGGGTGCCTGCCGAGGCATTACCACGCTTGTTTGACCGCCTGTTCCGCGTTGACCCTTCGCGCAGCCGCATCAGTGGCGGCGCCGGTCTGGGCTTGGCGATCTGCCAGCGCATTGTGCATTCCCATCACGGCACGATTCATGCACTCGCCTCTTCCATGGGCGGGCTGCATGTGCGCATCACCTTGCCGGTTGCCCCTGAACCCACCAAAGAAAGCTGACGCACCATGATCCTGATTGCTGAAGACGAATCCAAAATCGCTTCCCTGCTGGCCGACTATCTGGGTGCCGCAGGTTACGAGACGCAGACCGTTGCCGAAGGTGACGCCGTCATCGCCGCTGTCACGGCGCACCGACCCGAGCTGGTCTTGCTCGATGTCATGCTGCCGGGTAAGGACGGTCTGGAGATCTGCCGTGAGTTGCGCCATCACAGCGATGTGCCCATCGTGATGATTACGGCGAAGGTCGAGGAAATCGATCGATTGATCGGCCTGGAGTCGGGTGCCGACGACTACATCTGCAAGCCGTTCAGCCCACGCGAAGTGGTTGCGCGCGTGAAGGCAATTCTGCGGCGTGCGCGCACACCGGCCGACGTGGCGCCCTTGTTTCCTGCGGGGCTGCGTCTGGATCCGGGTTCGCATAGCGCAACGCTGGACAACATACCGCTGCATTTGACGCCGGTCGAGTTCCGTTTGTTGCATGCCTTGTGGAGTGAACCAGGCAAGATCCTGTCGCGCGACACCCTGATGGACACCGTCTATGCAGACAACCGGGTGGTCACCGATCGCACGGTGGATACGCACGTGAAAAACGTACGCCGGAAAATCGAAAACATTCGTCCGGGCGATACGTCCATCCGTTCAATCTACGGCATGGGCTATCGCCTGGACCTTTGAGGGAGATGGGCGTTCAAGGCAGGGGCGCGCGTTGTCGATGGCAATCGGCATGACCGATCACCGCGACACGCGCGCCCGGGCTTAGGTCATTGCCGTTACGCGCCGGGCGTCGTATTTTGCACGGGCGGGCTGGCCGGTGAGGGGGCAACGGGGTGGCGTGCGCCGGGTTCGCGGTTGCGCCATTCCATGAAGGTCTTGATCACCAGGGTGACCAGCGCCATGCAGGCAAGCAGGGCAGCAGCGGTGAAGGCGCCGACTGTTTTGTAATCGTCGTTGAGCTGCTCGATCAACAGGGGCAGTGTGACGGTTTTGCCGCGAATGGCACCCGAGACCACCGACACCGCACCGAACTCGCCCACCGCCCGCGCATTGGTGATGACCGTGCCATACAGCAGGCCCCACTTGATGTTGGGCAGGGTCACACGACGAAAGATCTGCCAGCCATTGGCGCCGAGTGTCAGCGCCGCATGCTCTTCTTCCGTGCCCTGGGCCTGCATCAGCGGAATCAGGATGCGCGCGACGAAGGGCGAGGTCACGAAAATGGTCACCATCACAATGCCGGGCCAGGCGAACATGAGTTGCATGTCGTGTGCGTTGAACCAGGCACCCACCGCGCTTTCCAGACCATAGATCACCAGATAGCACAGGCCGGCCACCACGGGTGAAGTCGCATAGGGAATGTCGATCAGGGTGACCAGAATTTTGCGACCATGAAAGTCGTATCGTGTGACGCACCAGGCCATCATCACACCGAAAACCACGTTCACGGGCACGGTGATCACCGCAACGGTGACCGTCAGGGCAATGGCCGCACGCATGTCGTTTTCTGCGAGGGCGTCGAAAAACATCCCGAAGCCACCCGATAGGGCGCGGGCAAAAATCAGGGCCAGCGGAAGTACCAGCAGGAGCACGGCGCCGGTTGCACCGAGCACGATCAAGGCCCACTGGCGCCAGTTCTGAGGACGATGCATATCAGGCTCCGGGACGTTGCCAGGGAAGGATGCGGCCCTGAAGGACCTGCAGCAGGAACAGCAGCAGCAGCGACGCACCCAGCACCACGGTCGCGATGGCGGCCGCTGATGGGTAGTCGTATTCCGATGTGCGCGTGAAGATCATCAGAGAAGTGATTTCCGTGCGGAAGGGAATGTTGCCCGCGATCATGACGACTGCACCGAACTCGCCCAGGCTGCGTATGAATGATTGTGAGGCGCCCGTGAAAATGGCGGGCACCAGTGCCGGCAGGATCACGCGCCAGGTCGTTTGCCATGGCGTGGCACCCAGCGTGCGGGCTGCCTCTTCATATTCCGGGCCGACTTCTTCAAGAACCGGCTGGATCGAGCGCACGACAAAGGGCAGGCTGGTGAAGGTCATGGCAATGACCAGGCCGGCAAACGCATACGAAATCTTGATGTCCCAGGGCGCGAACCACTGACCGACCCATCCGCCCGGTGCCAGCAGCACCGACAGGGTGAGACCAGCCACAGCGGTGGGCAGTGCGAAGGGCAGGTCGACCAGCGCATCGAGCAAGGCACGCCCCGGAAATTCGTAGCGCACGATGATCCATGCGATCAGCATACCCAGCACCAATGCGGCCAGGGTCGCGTAGCTCGCACCCAGCAAGGTCACCTTATAACTGGCCACCACACGCGGATCACTGATCGCCTGCCAGTATTGCGCCAGACTCATCTGGCTGGTGTAGACGAGCAGGCCCGCGAGCGGGGTCAAAATGACCAGCGTCACGAACAGGGCACTGACACCGAAGGTCAGCCCGAAGCCCGGCAGGGTCGGATTCTGTTTAAAAAATGAGGGCATGGAAAGCGCGGGCCGCAAGAAAATGAATGCGGCCACCTTCGCAGGCGGCCGCACCGGCGATCACCGCCGACTATCGGCTGTGTCGCAGGATTCAGGGCGCAGTTTAACGCCCCGTGGCGAGCAGCTGGTCCAGAGCGCCACCCGATGCGAAGTGCGTCTTCTGAATCGCTTCCCATGAGCCCAGTGCGGTTTGCGGATTGATCAGCTTGATCTCGGGCAGACGGTCGGCGTATTTCTTGGCCGCGTCCTTGTCGTGCACACGGTAGTAGTAGGAGCCCAGAAGATCCTGGGTCTTGGGTGAGTACAGGTAGTTCAGGTAGGCCTCGGCCACCTTGCGCGTGCCTTTTTCATCGACCACCTTGTCCACGATGGCCACCGGAAACTCAGCCAGCACGCTGATCGGCGGCACCACCACTTCGAAGCCCTGTGCCTTGAACTCATCACCCCGTGCAATGTTGTTGACCTCGGATTCGAAGGTCAGCACGGCATCGCCCTGATTGTTCTGGGCGAATGCCACCGTGGCACCCCGCCCGCCGGTGGGAAAGCTCTCCACGTTCTTGAGCAGCTTGCCCACGAATGCCTTGACCTTCGCTTCGTCACCGTTGAATTTCTCGGTCGCGTACAGCCAGGCGCCCAGATAGGTATAGCGCGCGTTGCCGGAAGTCTTCGGGTTCGGGAACACGACCTTTACGTCGTCGCGCACCAGGTCATCCCAGCTCTTGATGTTCTTGGGGTTGCCCTTGCGAACCAGAAAGGCGATGGTGCTGAAGTAGGGCGAACTGTTGTTGCCGAACTTGGTCTGCCAATCGCGGGCCAGCAGGCCGCGTTGGGCGATGGCGTCCACATCGGTGATCTGGTTGAAGGTGACGACATCGGCCTTCAGGCCCTGGATGATCGATTGCGCCTGGCGTGACGACCCGGCAAAGGATTGCTCGATCGTGAGGTCTTCGCCGGTCTGCGCCTTCCAGTCGGCCTTGAAGCGCGGGTTGATGTCGGTGAACAGTTCCCGCGCAATATCGTAGGAGGTGTTAAGAATGGTCTGCTGGGCGAGTGCGGGTGCCGCGGCAGCGGATGACAGGGCCAGTGCAGAAACGGCCAACAAGCGCTTGATCAAGTGATGCTCCGTACGAAACGAATGGATGGATAGTGATGGGGATCATCATGCCCGGCCATGCCCCACATCCAAACAAACGATTACACGTTTGAATATAACCAAAAGAAATAAAGAAGTTGGACTGTCTCTAATAAATGGATATAAAGCACGCTGCATGCGGGATAGGGTGAGTCGTGCGGGGGCAAATGGCGCAGGTGAATGGCGTCGATGGATGCCATGTTGTTCGTCGTGCAGCCCATTCTGAAAAAGATATGCTATAGTCTCGCTCCTTCAGCGCCCGTAGCTCAGTTGGATAGAGTACTTGGCTACGAACCAAGGGGTCGTGGGTTCGAATCCTGCCGGGCGCACCATATAGAAGCAGTTGGATGGTTTGTGATGAGGTCATTGCCACATCACCAGCCGAACAAGCTGCGAAGTCAGTCAGAACGGTCTGTAGGCATCTGCCTCCAGGCCGTTTTTATTTGGCTTAAAATTCGTGCTTCCATGACCTGTGCGCCCGGCCTTGCATCCTGACGCCGCACGAGGGACTTTCCCATGAATGCACGCATCCCCGACGACTCACTCGCCCCCACACTGGATCCCGACGCCTTGCAGGCCTATGTGGACGAGATGTGGGACCGGGAAATCATTCCTGCGCTGACGCACTACATCGCCATCCCGGCCAAAAGCCCTGCCTTCGACCCTGATTGGGAAAAGAACGCCTTCATCGATCGCGTCGTGCGTGACGCATCGCAATGGGTAGAGGCCCAGAAAGTGACCGGCCTGAAGCTGGAAGTCATTCGACTGCCCGGCCGCACCCCGGTCATCTTTTTCGATGTACCTGCCACCCGTTCGGATAACGGCGACACCATCTTGCTATACGGACATCTGGACAAGCAGCCGGAGTTCTCGGGTTGGCGTGCTGGTCTCGGCCCCTGGACCCCAAAATACCAGGACGACAAACTC
>JBAZPE010000105.1:0-7011 GCA_041648375.1 Burkholderiaceae bacterium
GCGCTATCACCTGGGCAGCTTCGCCTATGAACTCGGTCTGGCCGCTGCCCCCAAGGTGGCCCTGCGCGACATCTGTCTGCCCTATCTGGACACCATTGCGGAACACACCGGCGACACGGTTTTTCTGACGGTTCGGTCCGGATTCGACGGGATTTGCGTGGCGCGCGCCGACGGCTCGTTCCCCATCAAGATGTTCGTGCACGACGTGGGACGGCACCGGCCACTGAATGTGGGCGCCAGCGGCCTGGCGCTGCTCAGCGCGCTGGATGACGAGGAGATCGACCGCATCTGCCGCGTGAACGTGGAGCGAACGCGACGTAAAAATCCGCGCTTTACCGAGGCCGCCTTGCGGGCAAGCATCGAGAGCACCCGTCGGCGTGGCTACGCCACCAACAAGGTCATGGACGACCCGCCGGTGCATTCTGTGGGCATGGTGATACGCACGCCTGACGGCAAGCCTGCGGCCGGAGTCAGTGTGTCGACGCTGGCGTCCCGACTGGGTCACAGCCGTCTGGAAATGGTGGTGCGTTGCCTCGATGACGCCACGCGCCTGATCGAGGCAGAACTACGCAGTTGTCTGGATCGCGACAGGATGCCTTACGCCATGCCCAGCCTGGCCTTGGGCTGAGCACCGACATATTCCACTACGTGGACCTGAATATGTCGGGCACCCGACACCGACCCGTCGGCACCGCAAACGCGCCCTTAGACTGCGGGCATATCAACCAGTCGTGCGGCTTCGGACAAACGCCGCCGACGCAACGATCGAGGAGACATCACAATGAATACTGTCATGACAACGGGCAAACATGTGTTGGGTTGCCTGAGCGCGGTGCTGCTGCTGGCAAGCGTGACGGCCCCCGCGCAGGCCGCCTATCCCGAGCGCCCCATCCAGTTCATCTCGCCCTACGCGGCAGGGGGTGCCAACGACTATCTGACCCGGTTGATGGCGCGTTACATGGGTCAGGACATGCAGGCGAACATCGTCGTCGATAACCGCGCAGGCGCCAACGGCATGATCGGTGGCGCGGCGGTGGCCAAGGCGCAGCCCGATGGCTACACCATCCTGATGGGCAACAGTGCCACGCATGGCACCAACCCTTCGCTGTACAAGAAGCAAACCTACGATGCCACCAAGGACTTCACTCCGGTAGCCATGGTGGCCTCGGTGCCTATCGTGATGGTGGTCAATGCCGCGCTGGGTGTGAATTCCGTCGAGGACCTCAAGCAATACGGCAAGACCCACCGTCTGTCGTTTGGCAGCAGCGGAATCGGTGGCACGGGACATTTGACCGGCGAAGCGTTCAAGGCGGCGACGGGCCTGGATATGGTCCATGTGCCCTACAAGGGAGACAGCCCTGCGGTCACCGATGCCATGGGCGGGCAAGTCGATCTTGCCTTCGTCGGAACGGCCTCTGCGACCACGCAACAGGCCACCGGCAAGATCAAGATTCTGGCCGTGGCGCACCCATCGCGTTCACGTGCGCTACCCGATGTTCCCACCCTGGCCGAAGCAGGTTACCCAGGGCTAGAGTTCTCGCAGTGGTATGCCCTGTTCGCGCCGGCAGGCACGCCGCCCGAGATCATCAAACGCCTGAACGATGCCAATAAGGCAGCGCTGCAGAATCCTGACGTACAGAAAAGCATGGATGCGCAGTCTGCCGAAAGCAGCTATCGCACGCCCGAGGAACTCGACGCCTTCTATAAATCGGAGATCAAGCGTTTCGGTGACTGGATCACGAAATTGAAGCTATCGGCCGAGTGATATCAAGCGACACCGGCTGCTTGCACAGCACGATCACGAGACCCGTACTGCCGGGCCAGGTGATCGTGCAAGCAGCCGCATACGGGGGTTGAGGCTTACTTGCGATCCACCCAGACCGTCTGCGCATTGCAGAACTCGCGCACGCCGAAATGGGACAGCTCGCGCCCGAAACCGCTTTTTTTGACGCCACCAAAGGCCACGCGCGCATCGCTGGCGCTGTAGCCGTTGATGAACACGCCACCGACCTCCAGCTCGGACGCGATCTCAAGCGCCAGATCGGCATTGCCGGTGTAGACCGTTGCCGTCAGCCCGAACTGGCTGTCGTTGGCCAGCGTCAGCGCGTGACGGGCATCCTTCGCCCGAATGATCGATGCCACAGGGCCGAACATTTCTTCGCGAAACGAGGTCATCTCCGGCGTCACATCGCCCAGCACGGTAGGCGCAAAGAAATTGCCTGCGCCCGGCACCTTGGCACCACCCAGCAGAAGCTTGGCGCCCTCAGAGAGCGTGCGCTGCACCTGGTTGTCCAATTCGTCTCTCAGGTCGAACCGAGCCATGGGACCGATATAGTTCTTCGGATCCGAGGGTTCACCCACCGCCAGCTCACGCGTCTTGGCGACGAAGCGTTCGGTGAAGGCGTCTGCAATGCTTTCTTCGACGATGAACCGCTTAGCGGCCGCACACACCTGGCCGGAATTCTGGAATCGACCGACCACCGCCGCCTTGACTGCGTCATCCAGATCAGCGTCTGCCAGCACGATGAAGGCATCGGAGCCGCCCAATTCAAGCACGCACTTCTTCAGTGCTGCGCCCGCTTGCGCGCCAATCGCCGATCCGGCCCGCACGCTGCCCGTGACCGTCACGGCTGCAATCCGATCGTCCGCAATGGCGGCGGACACCAGATCGTTGCTGACGTTGATGACTTCGAACACGCCCTCGGGAAATCCCGCCTGCACGAACGCGTCGCGCAGACGATAGGCGCAACCCATGACGTTGGGCGCATGCTTGAGCACATAGGTGTTGCCGGCAATCAGCGCCGGTACGGCGCCGCGCAGCACCTGCCAGATAGGAAAGTTCCAGGGCATGACCGCGAGAATGGGGCCCAGAGGTCGGTACTCGATCCAGGCTTTCTGGTTTTCAACCTGCGTGCCTTCGGCTTTCAACATGGCGGGACCATTCGCGGCGTACCACTCGCACATGCCGGCGCATTTTTCGATTTCACCACGCGCCTGGCCGATCGGTTTGCCCATCTCGGCGGTGATCAGCCCTGCCAGGGCATCCACGTCGGCGCGCAGTGCCTGGGCCAGACGCACGACGGCGGCGCTGCGCTCGTCGGCCGACTTCCGCTTCCACTGTGCGAACCCTGCTGCTGCCCGAGTGAGCGCGGCTTCGAGTTGGTCATCGGTTTCAAACGCATAGGTGGCGATTTGCTCGCCGCTGGCTGGGTTGACCGAGACGGCTTGGGTTGGCTGATGCATGGACGAGTACTCCAGTGTTCGAACAGGTGTTGGGATCGTCATACATTACCTGCGCACAAGACTTCCGAAAAGTGAATAATAATGATCGATACCCTCACACTTCGAGAATGAAATGGACCTGGTTCAACTGGAAATGTTCCGCGCCGTGGCAACCCACAAGAGCATCGCCTCCGCCGCGCAGGCGCTGCACCGCGTACCGTCCAACCTCACCACTCGAATGAAGCAGCTCGAATCCGATCTTGGTGTGGATCTGTTCATCCGGGAAAACAACCGGCTTCGGCTATCACAAGCCGGACACACGTTTTTGGGCTACGCCAACCGCATTCTGGACCTGGTCGATGAGTCGCGCCAGGCGATCTCGGGCAGCGAGCCCGTCGGCAGATTCCCCCTGGGCGCACTGGAAAGCACGGCGGCAGTGCGCATCCCTGCGGTGCTCGCCGCCTATAACCAGCACTACCCGAAGGTCGATCTGGATCTGTCCACCGGTCCATCGGGATCGATGATTCAGGGCGTGCTTGATGGCCACCTGGTCGCTGCGCTGGTCGATGGTCCCATCAATCATCCTGCGCTGTCAGGTGTTCCGGTTTTTGACGAAGAAATGGTGATCATCGCCCCGGCACAACACGCACCCATCCGTCGGGGCCGGGACGCGGCGGGTGACGTCATCTATGGGTTTAGGGAGAACTGCTCCTACCGCCATCATCTCGTCAAATGGTTTGCCAGCGATGGCGCCGTGCCGGGCAAGGTCCGTGAGATGGAGTCCTATCACAGCATGCTCGCATGTGTGAGCGCAGGCGGTGGCGTGGCCATCATCCCACGCTCGATGCTCCAGAGCATGCCGGGACATCATGCCGTCAATGCATGGCCGATGGGCGACGCGTTCTCGGTCCTCAAGACATGGCTGATCTGGCGCAACGATACGATTTCACCCGCACGAGAGGCGTTTCTGACCTTGCTTCAGGAGCAGGTTGCGGGTGCGGCCGAATAGCGATTGGCTGGGTGGGTGTGGGCACCACTCGCAAGCGCTCATTCAGCGACCCGACTCGCCTGCTCCTGGATCAGGCGCTGCCTGCGTTGCGAGAAATGCGCGTGCCGCATCCTCGTCCAGCAAGGGAAACACATCAAAATGTGCCGGGATGATGTCTGCCCATTCGTTCATCAACCGATGCAGCGTGGCATTGGAATCGACATCGAACAACACCACGGCACCACGGCCCACGCGGGCGTGCACGCTGCGCGCCAACCCGGATGCGATCAGGGGTCTCATCCATTCCCAGTAGTGCTGCCTTGAATCGACCATCGTGGAGGGTCGCTCGGGCCGAGGCGTGCTGATGACAAGAAATAGCATGCTGTCTCCAATCTGATTGCTGTCGGGTGATGGAATGTCGTTAAGCATATGCCAGAGTCTTCGACACGACAGCCGCCGACCTTATTTGCCCGTGATAAATGGTTCGAGACAATAGGCAATCGCCTATACTTTCGCCATATTCCATTCTGATATGACCTCACCATGCTCAATTTCCGACAGATCGAAGCCTTCCGGGCGGTGATGTTGTCCGGATCGATGACGCAGGCGGCCAAAGATCTCCATACCTCCCAGCCCCATATCAGTCGCGTCATCGGACAGCTCGAGCGCCGGATCGGTCTGAAACTATTCGATCGTCAGTTGGGCAAACTCATCCCGACCCTCGAAGGGCAGGTTTTTTTCAGGGATGTCGAACACACGTTTTCGGCCATGCGTGGCCTGGAAGACGCTGCGGCGAATATCAAGAAGCGCGGTGCGGGCCGGTTGCGCATCGCCTCTGTTCCTTCCATGGCGATTGCCGTCGTTCCCGACGCGATTCATCGTTTTGCCCAGCACTACCCGGATGTCGACGTCTCGCTGCAAGTGGCGGATTCGTTGACGGTGTGTCAATGGTTGGCCAGTGGTTTCGTCGATGTCGGGATTTCTTCCGAGATCTACAACGCCACCGGTGTCAGTGTGGAGACACTGGCGCGCAACGTCGGCGTATGCATTGTTGCCAAGAATCACAGGCTGGCAAAGCGCAAGCGTACGCTCACGCCCGCGGACCTGGTGGGTGAGACCTTCCTATCACTGAAATCAAGCGACGTTGCGCGAAAACAGATCGATGAAGCCTGCCTGATCGACGGAAGGGAGGAGCGTGTGCTGGCCTATGAGTCGCACTTCGCGGCAGCGATCTGCCGGATGGTGTCGCGCGGCATGGGTGTCAGCATTGCCAACCCGCTCGTGGTGCGGGCCTATGCCGACCAGCTCGCCGTGCTGCGCTTCTCGCCTGCCGTCGAATTCGAGACCTACATCGTCTATCCGTTGAACAGCCCGGTCAACATGCTGGCTAAAACGTTCGCCACCCATCTTTTCGAAACGATCAAAGACTGAGCGAGCCTCAATAGATGATGTTCGGCGCCAGCCGTTCACCCGTCAGAAACCGCTGATGGGTCAGGTGAGTCAGATCTTCGGGCTTTCGGCCCGAATGGATATAGTCGGCCAGCAACTTTCCGGCCCCCATGGCACTGCTGAAGCCATGGCCGCTGAAACCCGTGCACAAATAGACCCCCTGAAGCGAGGCGATCTCGGACACCACCGGAATGCCGTCCGGCGTATTGTCGATCGCGCCTCCCCAGGCACAGTCCACCATATCTGGGCTCACCTGGGGAAAGATACGCCTCGCGTCCTCGTAGGCAGAACGCACCAACGCCATATCGGGCGCCGGATCAAGTACGCGCCGTCTGACGAAAGGCGATCGGTTGAAATGCAGATAACCGATTTCATCGTAAAGCTGACGAAAAAACTCCAGCCCGAAACTGATATTGATGTTCTTTCGACGGCTGGCATACAGCCCGGCGAATCTTGATCCGTAACGCAGGCTATTGGGAACGATGGGGATCGAGCCTCGTCCACTCTTGGCAAGCGTGTAGCCTCCATCAAGCCGCTCCCGGATGGCGAAGTCCGGCGCCTTCAGCGGACCGGTGAACGGCATGGAAACGTCGCCACTGGTTTTTGAGGCCGAGGAATACACATTGAGGATGGGCAGCACCACCTTCTGTTTCAGGCTGAACAGCGAGGACCACGCGCCGGCGGCGATGACGACGGTGTCGGCTCGCACGAGGCCCAGCTCGGTTTGCACACCGGCCACTTTGCCCGCTTCGTAGTAAAGACTATTGACGGCACAGTTCTGCATGATGGTCACACCGTGCCGCCCCGCATACTGCGCCAGCAGCGGGATTGCGCAGGAAGGATCGGCATACCCGTCATGGGTGGTGCGTACACCTCCGATCCAGGGCGTGCCCCCGCCGGCATAGTGGGCATTGGCCTGTGCGGCGCTCAACATCTGCGCCGCCACCCCACTGCGCCTGGCGAACTCGAACCACGCCTGCCAACCGGCCAGCTCGGATTCGCTGTGTGTGACGAAGGTAATGCCGGTCTCGCGAAACCCGACATCGGCGCCAATCTCCTTGGACAATTCAGACCAGCGCTGCACACTCAATCGCGCCAGGCTCAGCTCCCTAAGATCACGGCCCAGCGTGCGGCACCAGCCCCAATTGCGACTGCTTTGCTCGGCCGCGATGCGACCTTTCTCGAAAATGGCGACCCGCTTGCCCAGTTTGGAGAGTTCATACGCGGTGACCACGCCAGCCGCCCCACCACCGATCACGGCAACGTCGACGCGCTTGGGCAGAACATGGTCAAACTCGACTTTCAATAACGGTTGTCTCATTTCTCGAACTCAGGCGAAGGAGGTGTCCAGC
>JBAZPE010000106.1:0-7008 GCA_041648375.1 Burkholderiaceae bacterium
GCTCTATCGTGAAGACATGGCGCTGCAGGGCGTCACCCTGCCCCCGCCGGGCGAGTACGGCGTGGCCATGATGTTCCTGCCCAAGGAAACAGCATCGCGGCTGGCCTGTGAGCAGGAGCTCGAGCGCGCCGTGCGTGCCGAAGGCCAGGTCGTGCTGGGCTGGCGTGATGTGCCGGTGGATCGGGATATGCCCATGTCGCCCACCGTGCGCGACTATGAGCCGGTCATCCGCCAGCTGTTCATCGGCCGCGGTGCCGATGTGATGGTGCCCGACGCCCTGGAGCGCAAGCTCTACGTGATTCGCAAGACCGCCAGCCATGCCATCCAGAGCATGAAGCTGGCGCACGGCAAGGAATATTTCGTGCCCTCGGCCTCGGTGCGAACCGTGGTCTACAAAGGTCTGCTGCTGGCCGACCAGGTGGGTCGCTATTACCGTGACCTGGCCGATACGCGTGCGGTATCTGCCCTGGCGCTCGTGCACCAGCGCTTCTCCACCAATACCTTCCCGGCATGGCCGCTGGCCCACCCGTACCGCATGATCGCCCACAACGGCGAAATCAACACGGTCAAGGGCAACTTCAACTGGTTGCGTGCCCGCGAAGGCATGATGCAATCGGCCGTGCTGGGTGACGATCTGAAAAAGCTCTATCCCATCGTCTACGAAGGCCAGTCGGATACGGCAACGTTCGACAACTGCCTGGAACTGCTGGTCAACGCCGGCTATTCCCTGGCACATGCCATGATGATGATGATCCCGGAAGCCTGGGAACAGCATGATCAGATGGATCCCAGCCGCCGTGCGTTCTACGAATATCACGCGGCCATGATGGAGCCCTGGGACGGTCCGGCCGCCGTGGCGTTCACCGATGGCCGCCAGATCGGCGCTACGCTGGACCGCAACGGACTGCGTCCGGCGCGCTACCTGATCACCGACGACGACATGGTCATCATGGCGTCCGAAGCCGGCACGCTGTCGGTGCCCGAGAACCGCATTGTCAAGAAATGGCGTCTTCAGCCCGGCAAGATGTTCCTGATCGACCTGGAACAGGGTCGCATCATCGACGACGCCGAAATCAAGGCACAGCTGGCCAACAGCCGCCCCTATAGCCAGTGGATCGAGCGCCTGCGCATCAAACTCGAAAGCCTGGCCGCACCGGCCTCGCCCGCACCGGACAAAACCGATTCGTCGGTCTCGCTGCTGGATCGCCAGCAGGCCTTCGGCTGGACGCAGGAAGACTACAAGTTCATTCTGGAGCCCATGGCCCAGTCGGGCGAAGAGGTGATCGGCTCCATGGGCAATGACGCGCCCCTGGCTGTGCTGTCGAACCGGCCCAAGCCGTTCTACAACTATTTCCGTCAGATGTTCGCGCAGGTGACCAACCCGCCGATCGATCCGATTCGCGAGCAAATGGTCATGTCGCTGGTGTCCTTCGTGGGCCCCAAGCCGAACCTGCTGGATATCAACAATGTGAACCCGCCGCTGCGTCTGGAAGTGGCCCAGCCGGTACTGGATTTCGCCGCCATGGCGCAGATCCGCGACATCGAACAGGTCACCAGCTACAAGTTCCGCAGCTATGAACTGGACATCACCTACCCGGCTGCCTGGGGTGCCGAAGGCATTGAAGCGCACGTGGCTGCGCTGTGCGCCCGGGCGGTGGACGTGGTGCGTAGCGGCTACAACATTCTGATCGTGTCCGATCGCCTGGTGGACAGCGAGCGTGTGGCGATTCCCGCACTGCTGGCGACCTCGGCAGTGCACCAGCACCTGATCCGTTCGGGCCTGCGCACGGCCACCGGCCTGGTGGTCGAGACTGGTTCGGCACGCGAGGTCCACCATTTCGCCCTGCTGGGTGGCTATGGCGCCGAAGCGATCCACCCCTATCTCGCGCTGCAGTCGCTGCGCAAGATGCCCGAGCCCGATAAGGCGGTCAAAAACTACATCAAGGCGGTGGGCAAAGGCCTGAACAAGGTCATGTCCAAGATGGGCATCTCGACGTACATGTCCTACACCGGCGCCCAGATTTTCGAAGCCGTGGGCCTGCACCGTGCGCTGGTCGACCAGTACTTCACCGGCACGCCGTCGAACATTCAGGGCATCAACATCTTCCAGGTGGCCGAAGAAGCCTTGCGCCATCATCGCGCCGCCTTCAGCAACGACCCGGTGCTGGCACAGGATCTGGATGCCGGTGGCGAATACGCCTGGCGGGTGCGTGGTGAAGAGCACATGTGGACGCCGGATTCGATCGCCAAGCTGCAACATGCCACGCGCTCGGACAACTACCGCACCTATAAGGAATATGCGCAGATCATCAACGACCAGAGCCGTCGTCACATGACACTGCGCGGCCTGTTCGAATTCAAGGTCGATCCCGCCCGCGCCATCGCGCTGGACGAGGTCGAATCCGCCAAGGAAATCGTCAAGCGCTTTGCAACGGGCGCGATGTCCCTGGGATCGATCTCCACCGAAGCGCATTCCGTGCTGGCCGTTGCCATGAACCGTATCGGCGGCAAGTCCAATACCGGCGAAGGTGGTGAGGACGAGTTGCGGTATCGTGCCGAACTGCGCAATGGCGGCAACAGCGGCATCAAGGACGGCGACACGCTGGCCTCGATCCTGGGCACCGATCGCATCGAGGCAGATGTGGCGCTGAAGGCAGGCGACTCGCTGCGCTCGAAGATCAAGCAGGTCGCCTCGGGTCGCTTCGGCGTGTCGGCCGAGTACCTGAGCAGCGCCGATCAGATCCAGATCAAGATGGCCCAGGGTGCCAAGCCTGGCGAAGGCGGTCAGCTGCCTGGTCACAAAGTGACCGACTACATCGCCAAGCTGCGCTATTCGGTGCCAGGCGTGGGCCTGATTTCGCCCCCGCCGCACCATGACATCTATTCCATCGAAGATCTGGCGCAGCTCATCCACGATCTGAAGAACGTGAATTCGCGCGCCAGCATCTCGGTGAAACTGGTGTCCGAAGTGGGCGTGGGCACGGTGGCAGCCGGTGTGGCCAAGGCCAAGGCCGATCACGTGGTCATTGCCGGCCATGACGGTGGCACGGGCGCCTCGCCGGTCTCATCGATCAAGCATGTGGGCACGCCCTGGGAACTGGGCCTGGCCGAAACGCAGCAGACGCTGGTGCTGAACCGCCTGCGCAGCCGCATCCGCGTGCAGGCCGACGGCCAGATGAAGACCGGCCGCGACGTGGTGATCGGCGCCCTGCTGGGTGCCGACGAATTCGGTTTCGCCACGGCCCCGCTGGTTGTCGAGGGCTGCATCATGATGCGCAAATGCCACCTGAACACCTGCCCGGTGGGCGTGGCCACGCAGGACCCCGTGCTGCGCAAGAAATTCCAGGGCAAGCCCGAACACGTCGTGAACTTCTTCTTCTTCATCGCCGAAGAAGTACGCGAAATCATGGCGCAACTGGGCATCCGGAAGTTCCAGGACCTGATCGGTCGTGCCGACCTGCTCGATACGCGCAGTGGCCTTGAGCACTGGAAAGCCGTCGGTCTGGATTTCTCGCGTGTGTTCCATCAGCCTGTGAGCGATTCGCCGGTCTACCAGACCGAAGACCAGGATCACGGCCTGTCCGGCGCACTGGACCTGCAACTGATCGAGCGCAGCAAACCGGCACTGGAACGCGGCGAAAAAGTCTCGTTCATCACGCCAGTGCGCAACCGCAACCGCACCATCGGCGCCATGCTTTCGGGCGCAGTCGCCATGCGCTATGGCCATGAGGGCCTGCCCGACGACACCATTCACATCCAGTGCAACGGCACGGCTGGCCAGAGTTTTGGCGCCTTCCTCGCACACGGCATTACGCTGGACCTGGTGGGCGAAGGCAACGACTACGTGGGCAAGGGCCTCTCGGGTGGACGCATCATCGTGCGCTCGCCCAACGATTTCCGCGGCTATGGCCCGGATCACATCATCGCCGGCAACACCGTTCTGTATGGTGCGCTGGCAGGTGAGGCCTACTTCAACGGCGTGGCTGGCGAACGCTTCGCGGTGCGCAATTCAGGCGCCGCCACGGTGGTGGAAGGCACGGGCGACCATGGCTGCGAATACATGACCGGTGGCACGGTCGTGGTGCTGGGCGATACCGGCCGCAACTTCGCGGCAGGCATGTCCGGTGGCGTCGCTTACGTGTGGGATCCACAGCGCAAGATGCGTCACAACTGCAACCTGTCGATGGTCGAGCTGGAATCCATTGCCTCGCACAGCGATCAGTTGGCCGAAAACGCCATGCAGACCTGGCACAGTGCCCAGCGTGGCGGCGAGCGCGAGACCGACGAGACCATCCTGCGACGCCTGGTGGAGGATCACTTCCGCTACACGGGCAGCTTCCGTGCGCGCGACATTCTGGGCGACTGGGAAGCCGCGCGTGGCAAATTCGTGAAAATCATGCCGGTGGAATACCGCCGCGCCCTGGGTGAAATGTGGCGTGCAGCCAACCCTGAACAACTGGCTGCCTGAGGACGATAGATCATGGGAAAAATTACCGGTTTCATGGAATTCGAGCGTCTGAAAGAGGCGTCCGAAGCCCCCGTCAAGCGTTTGAAGAACTGGCGCGAATTCGTTCTGCACCTCTCCGATGACGAGTCCAAGCAGCAGGCGGCACGCTGCATGGACTGCGGCATCCCGTTTTGCAACAACGGCTGCCCGGTCAACAACATCATTCCCGACTGGAACGACCTGGTCTACCGCCAGCAATGGCGTCGTGCGCTGGATGTGCTGCATTCGACCAACAACTTCCCGGAGTTCACCGGCCGTATCTGCCCGGCGCCCTGCGAAGCGGCCTGTACGCTGAATATCAACGACGACGCGGTGGGCATCAAGTCCATCGAGCACGCCATTATCGATAAAGGCTGGGAAGAAAACTGGGTCACCCCGCAGCCTCCGACCCGCAAGACCGGCAAGAAGGTCGCCGTGGTCGGTTCGGGCCCCGCTGGCCTGGCATGCGCGCAACAATTGGCACGTGCGGGCCACGCCGTCACGCTGTTCGAAAAGAGTGACCGCATCGGCGGCCTGCTGCGCTACGGCATTCCGGATTTCAAGCTGGAGAAGGTGCAGATCGATCGCCGCATCAACCAGATGGAAGCCGAGGGTGTGGAATTCGCGCCGTCGACCTACATCGGTCAACCCGAAGACGCGGCGGCCAATGGTCTGACCGTGCGCACGCCCGATTCGCTGATTCATGAGTTCGACGCGGTGGTCATGTCCGGCGGTTCGGAAGCGCCGCGTGATTTGCCGGTGCCGGGTCGTGAGCTCGATGGCGTGTATTTCGCCATGGACTTCCTGCGCCAGCAGAACAAGGTGGTCGCCGGCGATCGGTTGCCCGCCCAGACGCTGGCCAAGGGCAAGCACGTCGTGGTGATCGGCGGTGGCGATACGGGATCAGACTGCGTGGGCACCAGCAATCGCCAGGGCGCAGCCTCGGTGATCCAGTTCGAACTGATGCCCCAGCCGCCCGAGACGGAAAACCGTCCGATGACCTGGCCCTACTGGCCTGCGAAGCTGCGCACGTCGTCCTCGCACGAGGAAGGCTGCGACCGCGACTGGGCCGTGACGACCAAATCGCTGCAAGGCGCGAACGGCAAAGTCGAAAAGCTGGTTGCCGCCCGGGTGGAGTGGATCAAGGATGCCGCAACCGGGCAGATGAAAATGCAGGAAGTCGAGGGCTCGGAGTTCGAGTTGAAGGCCGATCTGGTTCTGCTGGCCATGGGTTTCGTGCAACCGGTGCAAACCGTGCTGAAAGCGTTCAACGTCGACGCCGACGCGCGGGGCAATGTGCGCGCCAATACCGACGACTACCGCACCAATGTCGACAAGGTGTTTGCCGCGGGCGATATGCGTCGGGGCCAGTCCTTGGTGGTGTGGGCGATCCGTGAAGGTCGGCAGTGCGCCCGCTCGGTCGATGAATACCTCATGGGGACGAGCGAACTGCCCCGCTGAGGCTGTTACACTACGCGAAAAGCCGGTTCCCGGGCGCTCATCCGAGCCTCCGGGCTTTCGTTTTTAGCGCCTATGACATCTGCAACCTCTGCCGAATCTGTATTGCACTTTGATCGCGTTTCCCTGGGATACGGCGATTTCACGGTGCTGCGCGACGTGTCGATGACGGTGTCTGCAGGGCAGGTCGTGGCCGTCATGGGTGGATCGGGTTCGGGCAAGACGACGATGCTGCGTGCGGCCACCGGCCAGATGCGCGCGCAATCGGGCACCGTGCACGCGTTCGGCCAGAACCTGGCGGACGCTTCGCGCCAGACGCTGGAAAGCGTGCGCAAGCGCATGGGCGTGCTGTTTCAGCAAGGCGCGCTGTTCACCGATCTCAATGTGTTCGAAAACGTCGCGTTCCCGCTGCGCGAACATACCGCCCTTTCCGAAGCCGACATCACCGATCGTGTGCTGGACAAACTTCACGCCGTCGGCCTGCGCGCGGCCGCCCATCTGCGTGTGGCCGAAATTTCGGGGGGAATGGGCCGTCGCGTGGCGCTGGCTCGCGCCGTGGTGCTGGAACCCGAACTCATTCTGTATGACGAGCCTTTCGCCGGACTGGATCCGATCTCGATGGGCATCACCGCCCGCCTGATCCGTGATCTGTCGGACCGACTGGGCTGCGCCTCGGTGCTCATTACCCACGATGTGCAGGAATCCTTTTCCATTGCCGATCAGGTCTATCTCGTGGGGCAGGGCAAATTGGCTGCTTCGGGCACGCCCCAGTCGCTGGCAGCATCGCAAGACCCCTACGTCCGCCAGTTTCTGGACGCAGCCCCCGATGGCCCGGTCGCTTTCAATTACCCGGATACGCCGGCCTTCGAACAATGGCTGGCCCGTCAGCAGGGAGGTCGTCGATGAGCAATCCCATCGCGCTCATCAGTCGTCTGGGCGCAGGCTTCATTGCCATGCTCGGTGGCATCGGCATGTTCACCCGATTTTTCGGGCAGTTGCTCACGCGCTCCAGCATCGTGTTGCGCCGACCTCGCCTGGTGTCGCAGCAAGTGCACTTCATCGGC
>JBAZPE010000107.1:0-6968 GCA_041648375.1 Burkholderiaceae bacterium
TGTTGTAGCGTGGCCGAAGTCGCTTGATCAGATTGTTTTCGAGCAGCAAGGCTTCGGCTTCACTGCGCGTGACCGACACTTCCACGCGGTCGACCTTCGAGACCATCTGCGCGATGCGCGGCGATGACAGATTCTTCTGGAAGTAGGAGGACACGCGTTTTTTGAGATCGCGCGCCTTGCCCACATACATGACTTCACCGGCGGCATCGAGGTGTCGATAGACGCCGGGAAGATGCGGCAGATCAGCCAGGAATGATTTGAGATTGAAGGTGTCTGGCATGCTTGTATCGCGGATCGGCTTGCAAAGTGTCCCAGTCAGCCGCTGGCAGAACCGGGAAAAGACTACGGATGCGATGCTGTGACTCGGGCGAGACCGGACGATCGAGCCTGGCAAGCAGCTCGTCGGCGAGGTCAGGCCGATTGCACACCAGCACCATATCGCAGCCTGCGTCCAGCGCGGCGCTGGCCCGCAGGTGAATGTCGCCGACAGCGGCGGCGGCCGCCATCGTCAAGTCATCGGAAAAAATCACGCCGTTGTAGTTCAGTTGCCCCCGCAGAATGTCCTTCAACCAGCGCGCGGAAAATCCTGCCGGTTTATCGTCCACCTCGGGGTAGATCACATGCGCAGGCATGACGGCGGGCAGAACGGCATCGCCCAGCCAGCCATAGGGTGCTGCATCGTCGCTCAGAATCTCGGCCAGCGGCCGGGTGTCCAACGCGACGGCGTGGTGCGAATCGGCCTGCGCGTAACCATGCCCGGGGAAGTGTTTGCCGCAGGCACCCATGCCGGCTGAGGCAAGCCCCTGTATCACGCACCGCGCAAGCATGGTGACCACGCGCGGATCGCGATGGAATGAACGATTGCCCACCACCTTGCTGATGCCGTGATCCAGATCGAGTACCGGGGTGAAGCTGAAATCCACACCACAGGCGCGCAGTTCGGCGGCAAGCACGAAACCGGCATTGGTCGCCATACGCATGGCGGACATGGGTTCGCGCATCCACGCCTCGCCCAGCAGACCCATGGCAGGCAGTGCCGTGAAGCCGTCTGTCCGGAAACGCTGCACCCTGCCCCCTTCGTGATCGACGGCAATGAGCAGCGGCGTGCGGCGAGCGGCATGAATCGCCTGCGTCAATGCCGTCAATTGCTCACGTGATTCAAAATTTCGGGCAAAGAGAATGACGCCGCCCACCTGAGGGTGACGCAGGCGCACCGCTTCCTCGGGTGTGAGCGTCAACCCGGCAACGTCCACCATCACGGGACCGGGCAACTGCACAGACTTGGATCGATGAGTGACCATTGATATCCACTACGGAAAGATGCCGGAAGGCCGCGTCAGGCGCGGGCCTCGACAATGACGTAGGCCGCGACCATGTCGGACTCGTCGGTGATAGACACATGAGCCGCGCCGAAACGCGCGTCATACCAGGACTTCAGGGGCTCGGCCAACACCAGGGTGGGCTTGCCGCCAGGCATGTTCAACGTTTGCACCCGCGTCCAGGTCATCGGCATGCGGATGCCCAGGCCGACGGCCTTCGAAAACGCTTCCTTGGCCGCGAATCGGGTGGCCAGAAAGCGCAGCCCCCGCACAGGCGCACGATCGCGCCGTGCATGGAAGACGGCCAGTTCGGCCTCGCCCAGAATCTTGGCGGCGAAGCGGTCTCCGTGGCGATCGAGCGCCGCTCGGATGCGATCCACGCGCAACAGATCGATGCCAATGCCGGCAATCGCCGACGCCTGCGCAGGCAGGGGCGACGGTGAAGCAACGGGCATGGCGGGGGTAGCGGGGTTCACTGACATGCAGACATCTTACGCCGTCCGACCAGACGCCCGTTTTGGATCGCGTGCCATGATCATCAGTGCCTTCATGTCACGCACCGCTTTTTCCCAACCGTCGAAAACGGCCTGGGCAACGATGGCGTGGCCGATGTTCAGTTCGGAAATTCCATCGAGCGCCGCGATGGCGGTCACGTTGCCGTAATGCAGACCGTGTCCGGCATTGACCTTCAAGCCCAGACGCAGGCCCGCATCAATGGCAAGCCTGATTCGCCTGACTTCGGCCTCCTGCACCTGAGGATCATCAGACTCGGCATAGGCGCCCGTGTGCAATTCGATCACCGGTGCGCCAACGCTGGCCGCGGCCTCGATCTGGCGCACGTCGGGATCGATGAACAGGGACACGCGCGCACCCGCCTCGGTGAGTCGCGCGACTGCGTCGGCAATGGCCTGGCGTGCGCCCAGCACATCCAGACCGCCCTCGGTCGTGAGCTCGTGCCGCTTTTCCGGCACCAGGCAAACGTCGTGCGGACGCACCTGACAGGCGATGGCCAGCATCTCTTCGGTGACGGCACATTCCAGGTTCATCCGCGTGCGCAATTGCGGGCGCAGCGCAAACACGTCTGCATCCTGAATATGCCGTCGATCTTCACGCAGGTGCAGCGTGATGGCGTCTGCACCTGCATCCTCGGCGCGCAGCGCCGCCTGAACGGGGTCAGGATAAACAGTGTGACGCTGCTGGCGCAGCGTGGCCACGTGGTCGATATTGACGCCGAGTTCGATCATGGAATGAGATGCACATAGAAGGTGAAGTGTGCCTCTATTATGCCGCAGGCTTGCGCACGAGCTTGCCTATAAACACGTAGCCCATGCCATGAACGGTATGCAAAGGCAGGGGTACGCCGGCTCGGTTGACCTTTTTGCGCATTCTGCTGACAACGACGCTCATGGATTTGAAGCTGCCGCGTCCCAACTCGCCTGCCAGATGACGGGGGAACTCCCGCCGTTCGTTGTCGGCAAGTTGCGCCACGCACCGGCGTTCCACACCGGTGAGGCCAATATGCGCACCGATCGGGTTGACCAGAATCCAGTCTTCGTGGGCCAGCACCCAGGTGCCATATGCCGTGCGCTGAAGCTCGGCATTGGCCTCCGCCAGCCGGGCATCGGGTAGCAGAGAATGCTCGTTGCTGCCCGATGCCGACGTCACGGCGGGTGGCAGATGGCCGATGTATCCCGGTGCCTTGACCTGGTAGGTCGTCAAACGATCATTCATCGCGGCGGAGGCCGGTGGCACGGGTGGCGCCATCTGACTGGCCAGCGATCGGCCGGTCACGCCCAGCCCATGCGTGGCGCCGCCCATCCAGCGATCCGGCAATCGGCGTGACTGGGCCCAGAGGTTGGCAGACACCTCTTCGACGCTGGCATGGTCGGACAAACACAGGTCGGCGCCCCGATCGAAGAGCTGGACGCGAAGGTCAGGCTCTTCCGGGCACTGGATGGCAATCACCATGGGGTAGGATCGGCGCATGGCAGGCAGCACCTTATCGACGAATTCTGAACTGAAGATCACCCCTGTGAGCAGCACCAGCAGCGGGGACGCGCCCGTGGCCACCGAGCTGGCGTAATGGCGGTCTATATGCGCATACAGGTCGGGCAGGTCTAGCGCTTCGGTTACGGTAAAGCCATATTGCATAAGCAGACGCTTCAATGGCAAGCGTTGACGTTCGTCGGAATCAAGCAAGACTAGGTGCATTGGGGGCATCGGATCTCCGTAACTTTGTGATTAAAAATTTGCGACATGGCGAAGCCTACCGTTACGAGAATCGAGAAAAACACCCCTAATGCGAAATCAGACGATTGCCCGGTTTTTGAAGGAATTCTGAGAGGGGTCGATCGGTCCCGTCACAGGCAACCAAGAATTGGAGAATGACACGCAGCCGCGCGGCCACCAACTGAGCAGTTTCGTGGCGTAGAGCACGACCTCAGCTACCTGCGCGGCAATGCACAACAGTGTCGGCGCCAGGCGAGCCGATGCCCAAAAGCCGCACCAGCATTGGTTTTACGGGCGTATGACCTGCGCTGCAGACTTCAGGAGTGCGTCGGATAAGGTTGCCCCCTGACGCTCTGCAGCCTGCGCATTGATATGCAGCGTGAGCCGACCAACCCCTTGCGGCTTGATCTGTCCGGGCGCTTCCCCCTTCAGAACACGAGCCACCATCACCCCTGTCTGCACACCGATTTCACGATAGCTCAACCCGATGGCTGCCACCGCACCCAATGCAACAGCGTCCGCGTTGCCTGCCACGAGCGGAATGCGGGAATCCTCGGCCACGCGCACGAGCGCTGCGTAGCCGGCCCTGACATGACTATCGGTGCCGCTGTAGAACACGTCGGCTTTTTCGATCAGACTGCGCGCAGCAGGCCCCACATCGGCTGCCCTGGACGCAGCGGCCTCCACAAGCGTCATGCCCACTTTAGGCAGCAGGGCCTGTAACTGTTTGACCAGCGCAAGCGAATCGGGATTCTGAGGGTCATAAACAATGCCGACCCGCCTGGCCTGCGGTGCTACCGCGCGGATCAGATCGATCTGGCGCGTCAGCGCCAGCGCATCGGAGACGCCGGTGATATTGCCGGGCGCGGCATCCGAGACGTTGACCAGGCCGGCTGCGGCGGGGTCGGGCACCGCGCTGTAGACGACCGGCACCTCACGGGTCGCCGCCCCCACCGCCCGTGCGACAGAGGTGCCCAGAGCAACAATGACCCGGGGACGTTCGCGCACGGCCTGCTCCACGACAGGGGCTAGCCGGGTGCTATCACCAGAGGCGTCCAGCACTTGCCACCGCATGTTTTTCCCCGCCGTGTAGCCGGCCCGGCGCAATCCGTCCTGAACCCCATCGCGCAAGGCCATCGCCTGGGGGCCACTATCGGCACTGATGACCGAGATCAGGGGACCGGTGACCCCCTTATCGACCGGGGCTGGCGCCGCCCACGCATGGCTGCCCCCCCATCCGAGCGCCGAAATGCTCGCAAGCATGGCAATAACAACGGTCGAACGCGCTAAATTGTGAATGAACATGTCTCGATTCCCTTGCCATGACGCGTTTGCAGCGACCTGAAACGCAATAGTCTAACGCCGCCCCTATACTGGCAACTGAACAGGAGAATGAACATGCAACTTCGCCCACTTGGCCGCTCCGGCCTGTCTGTCCCCCCACTGGCATTCGGGGGAAATGTTTTCGGCTGGACCGTCAACGAAGACGATTCGTTCTCCATCCTTGATGCCCTGGTCGACCAGGGGCTGAATTTCATCGATACCGCCGACATGTACTCCCGTTGGGCCCCGGGCAACCGCGGTGGTGAATCGGAAGTCATCATCGGCAAGTGGCTGGCACGCACTGGGCGCCGTGCCGACATCATTCTGGCCACCAAAGTGGGCATGGAAATGGGCCCCAAGGCCGTTGGGTTATCTGCTGCCTACATCGCCCGCGCCATCGAAGATTCGCTTGCAAGACTGCAAACCGACTACGTGGATCTCTATCAGTCCCACCAGGACGACAGCGAAACGCCGATCGCCGAAACCCTTGGCGCGTACGCCAAGCTGATCGAGAACGGCAAGGTACGGGCAATCGGCGCCTCAAATTTCACGGCTACCCGACTGTCGGAATCGCTGATCGAGAGCGAACGCCACGGTTTGCCGCGCTATGAAGCCGTGCAGCCGGAGTACAACCTCTATACCCGCGAGCCTTTCGAGGCCCATCTGCGCGCGGTGGTCACCACCCATGAACTGGCAACGATCAACTATTCGGCGCTGGCCAGCGGGTTCCTGTCGGGCAAGTACCGTGCGGCATCGGACGCCTCGCTCAGCCCGCGTGGGCCAGGTGTGATCAGCAAATACCTCAATGCACGCGGCGAACGCATTCTTGCAGCGCTGGACGAGGTGGCATTGAGCCATCAGGTGTCGGTCGCGCAGGCTGCGCTCGCCTGGCAAATGGCGCAACCGGGCATCACCGCACCGATTGCCAGTGCCAGCACGCTGGACCAGGTCGCCGATCTGGGCGCGGCGGCGCGCCTGACGCTCGCGCCCGAAGCGCTGGATCTGCTCACCCGCGCCAGCGACTGGCGCGAGGCGCACGCTCAGGCGTAACGTTCGCGCAGCAGGTTCTTCTGTACCTTGCCCATGGTGTTGCGGGGCAGCGCATCGATGACATCGATGCGCTTGGGTACTTTGTAGTTCGCCAGGCGCAACTTCAACGCCATCAGCAATGCAGTGGTGTCGGGTGCATCGCCCTCGGGGCGCGCCACCACGACCGCCATCACCGCTTCGCCGAAGTCGGCGTGCGGTACGCCGAAAACGGCTGACTCCATGACGCCCGGCAAGGTATCCAGCTCCAGTTCGATCTCTTTCGGATAGACGTTGTAGCCGCCAGTGATGATCAGATCCTTGCTGCGCCCGACGATACTCAGGTAGGCAGCAGGCACGCTGCCGTCAGACGAGCCGAACCGGCCGACGTCGCCAGTTCGAAACCAGCCATCGGCCGTGAAGGATTCCTCGGTCTTCTCGGGCATCTGCCAGTAGCCGGAGAACACGTTGGGACCTCGCACCTGTATGTGGCCGATCGCACCTGTGGCCAGCACCTGATCGGCATCATCGGCAATCCGGATATCCACGCCGGGCAGCGCACGACCCACTGTTCCGGCCAGTCGCGGGCCGTCCTGTTCCAGATAAGGATTGGACGCAAGCATGTTGGTCTCGGACATGCCGTAGCGTTCAAGAATGGGCTTGCCCGTGCGCGCCAGGAACTGATCGAACGTATCGGCCAGCAATGGCGCCGAGCCCGATATGAACAATCGAATCTGCTTGCAGCGTTCGGCATCGAAACGCGGATCGGCCAACAGGCGGACGTAGTAGGTGGGCACCCCCATCATGACGGTCGCTCGCGGCAACCATGCCAGCGCCTGGTCGATATCCAGCCGGGGCAACCACAGCATGCGGGCACCCGCGAGCAGCGCCCCATTCGCCCCGACGAACAGCCCATGCACATGGAAGATGGGCAGCATGTGCAGCAACACATCATCGCTGCGCCAATGCCAGTAGGCCTTGAGCGTCGCGGCGTTGGCATACAGATTGTCGTGCGACAACATGGCGCCCTTGCTGCGCCCGGTGGTGCCCGAGGTGTAAAGAATGGCAGCC
>JBAZPE010000108.1:0-6959 GCA_041648375.1 Burkholderiaceae bacterium
TGCGCCGACCACGGCCTAGTGGGCCTGTATCCCCTGGACAACACCGCACCACAGGGGCTGACGGCGCACGAGACCGCTGCGTGGATCTATCGCAGCAACATCGCCCTGATCGAGCGCGCCGACGCCGTGATGGCCAACCTCAATCCGTTTCGGGGACACGAGCCCGATTCGGGTACCGCGTTCGAGGTGGGCTACGCCGTGGCTTGCGGCAAACCAGTGTGGGCTTACCTGGACGATGCGCGCGATATCGTGTCGCGCGTGGCGGTCGGGCGGGATGCATCCATGCCTGCTCGCAGCATCGACGCCGCGGGCATGACCGTCGAGGATTTCGACCTACCCGTCAATCTGATGCTGGCCTGCAGTGTGACGTGGGTGCAGGGTGATGCACGGGTGTGCCTGGATCGCATTGCGGCAAGCCGCCAGCGCCCTGCGTAGCGAAGCGCATCGCTCGCAGGCTCAGGCGCGCTTCTGCTTCTTCTTGGGCAAGGCAAGCATGGTGCCACGACAGTTCTCGGTCCCGCACAGGCACAGGTAATCGCGCTTCATTTGCTTGCTGATGCGCCCTTCCATGACCAGGCCATAGTCGTAGAACAGCTCACGACCGCGCGGGATATCCTCAACCGCCACGATATAGACGCGCTTGCCATGCCGTCCTTCTTCGGACTCGCAGTTCGGCGTGCACGAGTGGTTGATCCAGCGGGCATCGTTGCCGTGATCGCCCCCGTCAATGACCTCGCCTGAACTCAGCGCAAAAAAGAAGGTGTGAAACGGGTCATCAGGATTGGTCGGATGACGGCGATCGGCTTCTTCGGCGCTGATGCGCAGGCCACCATATTCGATAATGCGGGTGCCCGCCGGGATCTTGCGTGCCGCAAAGACACCGTTGCCGTGCAACTTGGAGCGACGGACCGTATACCAGGGCTTGGGGGTTTCTTCAGGCATGACACCACATGGGAACCGGCGAATGCGCCGTTGGAAACACCGGATTATAGAGACGACACGTCGCTGTGCGTAAGGGGCAGGGGCACTTCCTTCAACCGGCGCAACACAAAACTCGATTTGCTGTGCCGAATGCCCGGAATCCGATAAAGCCTTTCACGCAGCAGCCGCTCGTAGTCGCGCGTGTCACGCACGGCGATGCGAATGTAGTAGTCGTAATCGCCAGAGACCAGAAAGGCCTCCAGCACCTCGGGAATGTCGGCCAATGCCTGGCCGAAGGCATAGAGCATTTCCTCGCTATGGCTCTCCAGTGTGACATGCACGATCACCGTGTCCATGAAGCCCAGGCTGGCCGGATTGATATCAACGGTGTAGCCCCGAATCACGCCCTCGTTCTCCATGCGCTTGATGCGATTCCAGCAGGGTGTGGACGACAATCCGACCGCTGCACCAATCTCGGCCAGACTCGCGCGTGCATGGGTCTGCAGGGCCTTGAGAATGGCCAAATCGAACTTGTCCAGGTTCATTTTCTTTGAATCCCAATAAATTTGGATGGATTTTCCTAATTATTGGTCAAAACGAGGAAATTAGGGAAATAATTCTGGCGATCCTGCCCTAATCTATACGGTATGAACGACAGACTCTCACCCCAAGCCCTCGCCGTGCCCGAGCACGCCCTTGCCCCCATTGCGCGCAACGGCGCGCAGATTCTGCTGGACACCTTGATCGACGCCGGCGTGGACACCATTTTTGGCTACCCCGGGGGCGCCGTGCTCCCGCTGTACGACGCGCTCTATTCCGAGCCGCGGCTGCGCCACGTACTGGTTCGACACGAGCAGGCCGCCGTTCATGCCGCCGAGGGCTATGCCCGCACGACCGGTCGCACAGGCGTTGTCCTGGTGACCTCGGGCCCGGGCATGGCCAACACCACCTCTGGCCTGCTCGATGCCATGTGCGACTCTGTGCCCGTGCTGTGCATCAGCGGGCAGGTCGCCCGCGCGGCGATCGGCACCGACGCCTTCCAGGAGTGCGACGCATTGGGCATCTCGCGCCCTGTCACCAAATGGAACGCGCAGATTCAGTCGACCGAGCAGGTGCGCGAAGTCGTCGAGCGGGCGATGGCCATCACGCGCCAGGGTCGACCCGGCCCGGTGCTAATCGATTTTCCGAAGGATGTGCAGCTGGGTCACCCCCTGCAAAGCGCCACGGGTGCCCATGTTGCCCACCTGAGCGCGCAGCTCGCCCGACGTGCCGCCTCGACGCCGCCTGCGCGTCTGCCGCAAGGCGCCCTGGCACGTGCCGCTGCCCTGATCAAGAACGCGCGCCGGCCCGTGTTCTACGGCGGGGGTGGCCTGATCAATGCGGGCCCCCAGGCCTGCGAAGCCTTCACGGCGCTGGTGCGCAGCGCACAGGCGCCCTGCACCTTGACGCTGATGGGCCTGGGCGCATTCCCGGCAAGTGACCCGCTGTTTCTGGGCATGCTGGGCATGCACGGCACACTGCAGGCCAATCTCGCCATGCATCATGCCGATCTGGTGGTGTGTGTGGGCGCCCGGTTCGACGATCGCATCACCGGCAAACTGACCGACTTCTGTCCCCATGCCAAGAAAATCCATATCGACATCGACCCCTCGTCCATCAACAAGGTGGTGCGCGTGGACGTCGCACTGGTCGGCGACTGCCTGCCGCTGGTGACGGCATTGCACGAACAGGTGGGCGACGAGCCCATGGCACGTGAAACCCTGGCACCCTGGCACGCCCGCATCGCCACCTGGCAAGCGCGGGAGTGCCTGAAAGTCACCCCGCTGGCCGACTCCATCTTGCCGCAGCACTTGATGAAACGCCTGGATGCGGCGCTGGTCGGGCACGACGCCATCGTCTCCACTGATGTGGGTCAGCATCAGATGTGGGCCGCGCAGCACCTGAACTTCGACCAGCCTCGCCGCTGGCTGACCTCGGGCGGGGCCGGCACCATGGGCTATGGCGTGCCGGCGGCCATCGGCGCGCAGGTTGCCTTTCCCGAACGCACCGTGGTCTGCGTCAGTGGCGACGCCTCGGTGCTGATGAACATTCAGGAACTTTCCACGGCCGTGCAGCATGGGCTGCCGGTGAAGGTCGTGCTGTCCAACAACGGCTACATGGGTATGGTGCGCCAGTGGCAGGAGCTGATCCACGGGGGGCGCTACAGCCACAGCTACAACGAGTCTTTGCCCGATTTCGTGGCCCTGGCCCGCGCGTTCGGTTGGGGCGCGGCGCGCGTGGAAGATCCGGCACAGCTGGATGCGGCCCTGGCCGAATGCCTGGCATATCCTGGTCCTTATTTTCTGGATGTGTGCGTGGCCAGCCAGGCCAACTGCTTCCCGATGATGCCTGCAGGCGTGGGCCATCATCGCATCATGCTGGACGAAGACACCTGGTATGAAGACGAATCCGACAGCGTTATTGACGGAACTCCGGGGACCAGTGCAGAAGACGGCGCTCCAATGCTGTGATCGTGTTCACCAGCAGGATCCCGACGGCCGATAGCAGCGTGACCGACGCAAACATATCGGTCGCGTTCAACGTGGCCAGTGCCGTGGTCATCAAATAGCCCATGCCGGTGGTCGAGCCCACGAACTCGGCCAGCACCACGCCGATCAGCGCGAAGCTGATGGCATTGGGCAGGGATGCAAACGTCCAGGCTGCGGCGGTCGGCATGTACACCCTGAACATGATCTGGCGGGGTGAGCCGCCCAATGTGCGACAGAAATCGACCATCTCGCGCTCAACACTGCGCGCACCTTTGTAGGTATTGAAGAAGACCAGGAAGAACACCACGAACCAGGACGTCACCACCTTGGACGCCATGCCCAGACCGAAGAACATGGTGATCAGGGGCACGAAGGCAATCCGGGGCATGGAATTGAAAGCCACGATGAAGGGATTGAACACCTGAGCCAGCCGCCTGCTGCGACCCAGCGCCAATCCCACGCAAAACCCGCTGCCCACGCCCACGAGCAGCCCCCAGAGCGTGGCCTGCAGCGTCAGCCACAGGTGCGGCCAGACTGATTGCGGCCCCGGTTGCAGCCACTGCACGAGCCGCACGGCAACGCGAGAGGGCTGGCTGATGAAAAACGGATCGAACGGCGTATTCGCCACGAACCACGGGATACGCGTGAGGCCTTCCCATGCGCCGAGCACGCTGGCCAGAATCAGCAGCTGCCACAGCCGGGTTTGCATCCGTTCGCTCATGCCAGCGCCCGGAATTGTTCGCCCAGCACATGCCAGATGCGGCGGCTGTGCTCGGCAAACGCAGGGGTCTCACGCACGGTAAATACGTCACGGGGATGCGGCAGGGAAATCGACTCCTGCATCAGCACCCGACTGGGCGGACCCGACAGCACGATCACACGGTCCGAGAGCAGCACGGCCTCGTCCAGATCGTGAGTCACCATCACCACGGTCTGGCCCAGGCTGCGCCACAGCAGAGCCAGCTCGCGGTGCAGATGCGCACGCGTGTGCATATCGAGTGCACCAAAGGGCTCGTCCAGCAGCAAAATACGAGGCTCGACGGCCAGGCTCATGAGCAGCGCCACACGACGACGCATGCCGCCAGACAGTTGATGGGGATAGGCCTGGCCGAACCCCTGCAGGTTGCCCATTTCCAGCAGGCGCGCCACGCGGCGGTCGGCCTCTTGCCCCCGAATGCCATGAAAGGTCAGGCCCAGCGCGATGTTCTTGCTGACGGTGTACCAGGGCAGCAGCGTATCTTTCTGGAAAATGTAGCCCAGCGCATCGGGCAATCGACCCTGCACCGCACGGCCGTCCACCACGATTTCACCACGCGTGGGCGTGATGAAGCCGGCAATCATGTTCAGCAGCGTGCTCTTGCCACAGCCCGATGGCCCCACCAAGGAGACGAACTCACCCTGGGCGATGTCCAGGTCGACATGACCGACCGCGTGTACGGTGCCCGCTCCACTGACATAATCGCGCCCCACTGCGCGCAGCGAAATCATCCGCGTCCTCGGGCCCGCTGCACGAACCGCATGTCGACGCAGGTGTCATAGGGCACGGTGGCCATCTGCTCGTTGGAAAACTGCCGACCCTCGCCCATGATGCCTGCCATGCGCTTGTAGGCATCGGGTGTGATGATGTTGTCGCGCAAAAAAACGGTGTCCTGATAGACGCCAATCGTCTTTTCCACGGACGCTCGGGGAAACGCGTTCAGATACTTGTCGTGGATGACGTCGGTGACTTCGGCTGCACTGTGCGCCGTGATGAAATCCTGAGCCCGCACCAGACCGGTCACGAACGCCTGGACCACATCGGGGTGCTTGTCGATAGTGTCAGCCAGCGTGAGCGCCGCAATGCCCGGCACATCACCGCCGATGAACTGATCCCAGTCGGTGTCGGTCGTGGCATCGAAAATCGGTGCGCCCCAGCCTTCGGCAATGGCCTGTTCCATCATGGACATCGAGGCCATGCTGGCAGACACACTACCGGTCTTCAGTGCGCCCAACATGGTCGCCAGATCCCCCAGCGGGCGGATGTCGACCGTGTTGCCTACCCCGGCACGTTCGGTCAGGTACTTCGCCATCAGCCAGGTGCTGGACTGCGGCTGAGTGGCGCCCATGCGCTTGCCGGCGAGATCCTTCAGCGAGGTAATCGTGCCCGCATCCTTGTCGGCGCGACGCACGATCACATTGGCATAGGTCAACTTGCGATCGAAGCCGAAGATGAGTTTGGCCGGCTTGCCCGCAAGCGTGACCGCTGGCGCGGCGGTGGCCGCCGTGGCACCGAACATGATCTGACCGGCAGCCAGCAACTGATTGGTGCGAGGGCCGCTTTGCGAGTTCAGGTACTCGACATCCAGACCGTCGAAGAAGCCCTTTGCAAGGGCCACGTAGCCGGCCGAAAAGAACGGGTCGATACTGCCCTGCCCGTAGGCGACCTTGGTGGCCGCCGCGCGCGCCATCGGCGCGACGCCAGCCAGGGTCAGACCCGCACCCGCACTGGCAGCCAACATCATGCGACGACGAGCGCGATTGATTGCTTGAGTCATGTCTCCTCCTGTGTACCGCTGTGAGCCGGTTTGCCCGGTCTAGATTCAGGACGTCTTTTTGACGACGGCCTTTTTCACCGCTGCTTTCTTGACTGCTTTCTTCACTGCCGCCTTCTTCACTGCGGCCGGCTTGGGTGCGACCGGCGCATCGCTGCCCGTGGCATCGTCCCACGGCGCGGCGCCCGTCTGGTCGGCCGCCTGGGTCGCGGCGGACTTGGTCGCCGTCTTCGCTGCCGTCTTCCTGGCGGCGGTTTTCTTCACGGCGGCCTTCTTGACTGCTGCTTTCTTGGCCGGCGCCTTCTTGGCAGCAGCACCTGCAACCGCCTTCGTCGCCCCCCCGGCGGTCTTGCGAGCGCCTGGTTTCTCGGGACGTGGTTCGAACTCGAACCCCACTTTACCGTCAGGCTGACGCTTCAGGAAGGCCTTGAACTTGCGATTCGTGCGGCTGGACACGAAACCATCGAGCAAATCGGTGCGGCCATCGTTGAGCAGCTTGACCATCTGCTCACGCGAAATCTCCTGCTGCAGGATCACTTTGCCTGAACGGAAATCACATGTCTTTTCGGGGCCGACCGATTTTTCACATACGAAGCTCATGCCGTGCTCGAACACGCGAGACTGGCATTTCGGGCAAGGACCCAGCGCAGTCTGCGCGGAAAAGTCGACCGGCTCGGCGTCGTCCTCGTTGCTTTGGCCGAAATCGAACTCCAGCTTGAATTCATCGGTGATGCGCAGAATGGCCGCAAACGGGCGTCCCATCTTGCTGATGAAGCCTTGCATGGGTCCGAGCTCGCGGCGGGCCAGTAGATCCTCTACTTCAGGCGTCTCGAAGGTGCGCCCGCCGGGATGTTTGCTGATCGAAAAATCGCAATTCGTGCAGGCGTAGCGCCGATAGTTTTCTTTGACTACACCCCCGCAGCGCGGGCACGGCGTGACCAGCGTGGCATAGTCGCCCGGCACCGTATCGCGCTCATAC
>JBAZPE010000109.1:0-6949 GCA_041648375.1 Burkholderiaceae bacterium
AATGACCTGATTTACGCAAGCGGGCCAGCCGAACCGCGCTGTCGGGATCCGCATCCACACCTAACGCCCGGGCCACCGCGGCGCCCTCCTGACCCAGGCGGGTGAACAGGTCCGCCATGGCCGGATCATCGGTCAAGTCCGCACCACGCGAGAAAGTCAGACAGCACAGTAAAGACGATGGAATATTCACCAGCAACTTGTTCCAGATCGTCTGACGAATCGTCTGCGTCGCCTGTGCGCCCGGCAAACCGGCAGACAACGCGGCAATGACGTGTTCCAGCCTGGGGGTCAGCGCGCCACTGGGCTCACCGATCACGAAACTGTTTTCGGGGGTCGAGTTCTCCACCACACCTGGCGCAACCAGCGTATTTGACGAGGTGATCACACAGCCCAGCGCGCGGTGAACGCCCACCTCGTCATGCAATGCGCGGGAGGGATCCAGCCGGGTGAGCAACGGTGCGAGATCCTCTCGTCCCGTGCCCTCGAAATACCACCAGGGCAGCCCATTGACCGCGTACACCACCGGCGTATCGCCCCCGAGCAGTGGCGAAATCAGAGGGCCAGCCTGGGCCAGCCCGTAAGCCTTCAAGGTGGTGATCACGATATCCTGCGGCCCCAGGTCCTCGGCCCGGTCACTCGCATGCACGGGCGCCACGAAACGCCCGTCGGTGCCGACCAGCGTTATGCCGGTGCGCTGGATGGCCTCCAGATTCTTGCCCCGTGCCAGCACGCTGACCTCGACACCTGCGTGCGCCAGGCGCGCAGCCATGTGCCCGCCTACTGCCCCTGCACCTACCACTGCTACCTTCATGGGTCGTGCTCCCGATGGTGTAATCGATGGAACTAATGGAAGAACGCCATAGTAGCCGGGCAGCCTCGCACAAACCATACGCAATGCGTTTGCGCAGCACGCCCCGCCGCAGCGCCAGGATGGTCAGAGCACATTGAGGGGTATTCGCAGATAGGCCACGCCATTGTTGTCTTTCGGTGGCAACTCGCCCGCTCGGATGTTGACCTGCACCGAGGGCAGGATCAGCACCGGCATCCCCAGCGTGGCGTCACGTCGTTCGCGCATGGCAACGAATTCGTCCTCGCCCACACCATCGCGGACGTGGATGTTGCTGGCGCGCTGTTCGGCGACCGTGCTCTGCCAGGCAGGCTCTCGACCCGCAGGCGGGTAGTCATGGCACATGAACAGGTGCGTGGTGGGCGGCAAGGCCAGCAGGCGATGGATGGAGTGGTACAGCGTGTGCGCATTGCCGCCAGGGAAGTCGCAGCGCGCCGTGCCCACATCGGGCATGAACAGTGTGTCGCCCACGAAGACGGTGTCGCCTACTTGGTACGCCATACAGGCGGGCGTGTGCCCGGGCACCGCCAGCGCGCGCGCCTGCAGGCGGCCAATGCTGAACGTCTCGCCATCGTTGAACAGGTGGTCGAACTGCGCGCCGTCGGCATGGAAACCTGGCTCCAAATGGAAGATGCCCTTGAACACCTTCTGCACCTGTGTAATAGCGGCGCCGATGGCGATCTGTCCGCCCAATACATCGCGCAAGTGATGCGCGGCCGTGAGGTGGTCGGCGTGGGCATGGGTTTCCAGTATCCACTGCACGGTGAGCTGCTGCGCACGCACGAAGTCAATCACCTTGGAAGCGGAGGCCGTGCGCGTACGGCCAGCTTTAGGGTCGTAATCAAGCACAGGGTCCACGATGGCGCACTGCCCGCCGGGATGGTCGAAGACCACATAGGTCACGGTACAGGTGGCAACGTCAAAAAAGCCCTGAACCTGGGTTTGCGGCGGGTCTTGTGCTTGCATGGGGTGGCATCCTACCGAGATCAATAGAGATAGTTATAGTCTATTGGCACAGGGGCATACCACTGCTCACCTCAAGCCGCGCAGCGCCAGAAAACCCCGGCATCGCACTTGCTGCTCTGGCAAAGAGGAGGCCCGCGCGAGGTCTCGGATGGGAGAAGTTATGGCATTGGAAACATTGAGCTATTACAGGAAGGTTGCGCAGTTCGCCGGCGTGCGCCTGGGTAACTACGTCGAACTCGGGTTGCTGGAGGTGGCGCTCTACAAGACGGCCCTCGTGCGCAGCATCGTGGCTTTCGTCGTCATGGCCGTATGCGGTCTGTTCGCACTCGCATTCCTCTCGATTGCCGCCCTGGTGACAGCCTGGGGCACCGATTACCGCATACAGGCCGCATGGTGGATCTTCGGTGTGTGGTGTGCACTGGCCATCATTGCGTTCATTATTGCCAAATCGTCCGCGCCCGATGATGCACCGGTGTCGACGCTGGGCGAACAAATCAAGAAAGATCTTGCAGCAATCCGAGGGGATATCGATGAGTAAAGACCACCCGCGCGTTCAGAAGGAGCTCTTGCTCGCCCGCATGGCCGCCGATCGCGTTGCCTTGCGCGCCAAGGGACCTCCCAGAAACACAGCCGACTTTCGCCTGGCGCCCGAACTCAAGCCTTGGGCATTGCCTGCCGTTCTGTTCGGTTTGTCGCTGTTGAAGATGCCACCCTTTCTGAAAGCGCCCCTTCGGGCCATCGCCGTGATTGCCCTCAAAAATCGCGTACAGGATGTCATGCACGTGGCGCAGTCGCGCGCCAGCGGGGAAGTCCCGCGTCCGATCGCCAGGCCGATTACGCCAGAGCCAGTGAAATCGCGGCGATCCGTACGCTGAGATGCCGGCGATCCGTTCGTTGAGGTCCCGGCGCTCCGTGCACTGAGATCCGGGCGCGCCATCTCGCCCCACACCCCTTTCCCGTCTCCGGACGGGAAAGTCGTTTCTGGCGTATGTGATGGGTTCAATCGCCGCCAAGGGGACACAAGCAGATACGTAGATTTCCTTATATCGCGAAATATGTGCGGAAACTTGCGACTATCACTTCAACAAAGAATTACGTTTACCTCCCTAAACTTAATGACCTGCATGTAATTGCAACACAACACACGGTGCACTGCGACACGGAAAATTCACCCAAACGGGTGTCCCAATTGGCTGGCGACTCGACCTTCAGTGGTTAACCCTGAGAGCTTTGCTTACGCATCGCATGTGCGTAATTTGGGCGGGCACTTACGCTGCGCTTACTCGAATTCCGCTGTCAGCCGATCCTGAATATCGCGCTCGTCAGCACCACTGGAAGCTTCCGTGTCGTCGCCCTCGCAAATCAGAAGAACTGCCCTCTCCATGGGGTTAATCATGGCCCTGCACGGCCCTGCGCTTCATGCGCAGGCAGCAGCATCCAAGCATGCGCCGGCGCTCGGTGCGATGCCGTTAACGAGCATGGCGCCTCCCGCCCTGATCAACGATGCTGCGGTCACATCCTACACCCGACAGGCCCACGATCAACTGGTGCAGGCCGTGCGCGAGCAGCGCATCGGAGATGCACAAGCGACCTCGCGCATCGATCAATGGCTGCGCGGCGCACTGCCTCAGGAAGTCCGGAACAGGTTGTGGTCCGACGGCGTGATCTATGCCTATCGTGCGGGCGAGAACACACGCGCCGTGCAGTGGACACATGATGCGAACATTGGTGGACTTGCCGACTATGCGCTGCCCTCGGCCTTTCAGGCTGCGCGTGCCGAGCGCGCCACTGCCGTGCAGGGCGATATCGTGCGCCACTGGCTCGCACGCCAACCGGCAAGCTGGCAAGGTCGCATCTACGAAGCATTGTGGATGATCGACACCGGTCGATTCGACCAGGCCGAGCAAGCACTGAACACCATCGAGAAGCGAGCAGGACGTCGCACGAATCAACAGCGTGTCGATGTTCTGGAAGCGCGCGCCGCGCTGGCACAGGCGCGCAAACAACCCCTGGTTGCACTGGGCGATTACGCCGACATTGCCACGATAGCGCCCGCCCACCGCTGGGCGAATCGTGAGTCCCAATTCCTGCTGTCGGAGATGACCGCCTCAGCGACAGCGTCGCGCAATGCCGCAGCGCTGAACACGCGCTACGACGGCACTTTCAGCCCGATCGAGGCCGCCGGCCTGCGGCAACAGGCGTTGGGCCAGCGCCTGCGCTGGGCCGTGGTGGAGCGCGACCAGCGCAACCAGAGCGGGCCCGAGCGACACGCCCTGCTGGATCAGGTCATCAGAGAAATGGATACCGAGATCGCGGCTGCCACGCAGCCTGGCCTGCAGCCGGCGGATCAGTGGCGCGAGATCGAGCTTCGGTTGATCTACGACCGCATGACGGCGTGGTCCGAACGCGGTCGCCACCAGGACGTGATCGATCAATACGAATCACTGCGCGCGCAGGGCGAGACACTGCCCTACTACGCCATGTCGGCTGTTGGCGGTGCCTACCAGCAACTTCGGCGATCCGACCTGGCCGTGCCGGCCTATGAGCAGGCGCTCGAATCGGGAGGCACGAACATTCCCGTGCCCAGTGATACGCATGTCGGACTCGTGTACGCGTATCTCGATACGGCCAGGTTCGAAGAGGCCGAGCAGCTACTGCAAAAGATGGAGGCGGCCACCCCGCCGCTGCTGCGCCGCTCGCCTGAAGCGGGTCGGGCCAATCCGCAGTACAGCGAAGTGCGCCACCTGCGTGCGCTGATGCAGCTCTACACGAATCATCCTGCGCAGGCCGAGCGCAGCTTCGATGCACTGGTCTCGATGGCGCCCATGAACGCAGGTTTCCGTACCGGCCAGGCCGAAACGGCCCGACTGCGCGACCACCCGGAAGCGGCCGTCGGCTACTACGAAGAAGCCCTGACCGACCGCCCTGACGACATCCCGACACGTGCCGGCTATGCCGGTGCCCTGCTGGGCACCAACGAAATCAAACAGGCGCGCGAGCTGACGGAACAGTTGTCGCAAGACGCGCCCGACTCCATCGCCGTACGCAACGCACAGCGTGATCTTCGGGCAGTCCAGGTCCCGAGATTCGACCTGGAAGCCGGGGCCGCACGAGAAGGCGGCGCGCTGGCCAACCGTGAATGGCGCATGGATGCGCGGGCCAGCACCGGCCTGATCAACGACACCTGGCGTTTCTACTATCGTCAGGTCTACGCACGCGCCGAACTCGACGATGGCTATGAGCGTTTCGCGCGTGGCGGTCTGGGCGTTCAGTGGACCAAAGGTCGCTGGAGTGCACAGGCCGAAGCCACCCAGGCCAACCAGGGGCCCTACCGCACCGGGGTGGCAGGTTCGGTCACGTATCGGGCAAGCGACGCCTGGCGTCTGGGTGCCTCGGTGGACACCAACAGCATCGACACGCCCTATAAGGCGCGACGTGCCGACATCGGTGCGCATTCAGCAGGGCTGACGGCCGAATACATCGTGAACGAATCGCGCAGCTTCCTGGGCGAGTACCAGCGCATGGACTTCAGCGATGGCAACGCCCGCAACACATTCGGCCTGGGCTGGCGCGAACGCTGGATCACCGGGCCTCGCTTCCTGTTCGACACAACGCTCTCCGCTCAGACTGGCGGCAATAGCCGCCAGAACACGCCGTATTTCAGCCCCTCGCGCGAAACGGGCGTTGAGCTGACCACCCGGTCCCAGTGGTTGACCTGGAAACGGGACGACCGCCAACTGTTCCAGGTCCTCGAGGCCGGCGCGGGCGCCTATCGTCAGTCTGGCGAAGGCACGGGTCCGCTGTGGTCGCTGCGCTACGCCCATGAGTGGAACGTAGGCCGATCGGTCCAAGTGCGCTACGGCGTGGGCATCTCCAGCCATCCCTATGACGGCGATAACGAAAAACGTCGCGAAGTCTTCCTTCTTCTTTCGGTTCCCCTGCAATGAGTACTGCTGCATACAGACGTCTGTTTTCCCTCATTGCGGCCTTGTTCGCAAGCCTGCTGATGACCAGCGCCCACGCGCAACGGATGCCGGCACCCGATCCAGAAGACGGCAAGACGTTTCGCGTCGTGTCCCTGCACGATGTTCGTGAAAACGTGCTGGACAGCTTCATGGCGTCACCCGAGCCCACCGCGCTGGACGAACACACGCTCAGCGAGTTCTTCGCGTGGTTGAGCCAATCGGACTACACGCCGGTGAGCCTGCAGCAGATCGTCGACGCGCGTCATGGCGGTCGGCCACTGCCACCGCGCGCAGTGCTGCTCACCTTCGATGACGGGTACGCCAGTGCATTCACCAAGGTCTTCCCCTTGCTCAAGCAATACCGCTATCCGGCTGTCATGGCGCTGGTCACGCAGTGGCTGGAAGTACCGGTTGGTGAGCCCGTCAGCGGCTACAACGTGCTGACCCCGCCCTTGCGCGAAGCCTTCATGACATGGGGACAGGCGCGCGAGATGGCCGCATCCGGGCTGATCGAATTCGCCAGCCACAGCGACGCCATGCACACAGGCATTCTGGCCAATCCGCAAGGCAATCTGCAACCTGCCGCAGCGGCGCTGGCCTACGACTCGCGCACAGGCCGCTACGAGTCGGTCGATGCTTATGCACGCCGCATCGAGGCCGATATGCGGGCCAGCCGCGCGCTGATCGAGCGTCGCACGGGAACAAAAGTGCGCACCATGGTCTGGCCCTATGGCGCCTATACCGAGATCGCGCTGGAGGCGGCCCGGCGCGCTGGCATGCCGATCGCCATGACACTGGAAGAAGGCCCCAATACCGTCGATGTGCCGCTCTCGCGTATCCGTCGCGGTCTGGCCACCTACGACATGCCGATCCCGGATTACACGTTGCTGCGTGCCCCCGCTGGAGAAGGCAGCATCTATCCGATCAATCGCGCCATGCATATCGATCTCGACTATGTCTATGACGAAGATCCGGTTCAACAGGAAGCCAACCTTTCCAAGTTGCTTGATCGTGTGTTGGCGGTCGGACCGAGCAGCGTGTTCCTGCAGGCATACGCCGACCCGGACGGCGATGGCGTAGCCGATGCCATGTACTTCCCCAATCGTCACCTGCCCATGCGCGCAGACCTCTTCAACCGGGTCGCCTGGCAGTTGCGTACACGCACCGGTGT